>JAIXZF010000461.1 GCA_027489835.1 Hyphomicrobiales bacterium | reverse complement strand
TGCCGAGACGCCCGACGCGCTTCCCGACCATCCCGGCCGGGAGGACACCTTCGGCTACTGCATCGGCTGCCATTCCTTCCAGGTCGTCGGCCGGCAGGGCATGAGCCGCGAGCGCTGGGACTCGACGCTGACCTGGATGACCGAGCGCCACTCCATGCCCGCGCCAGATGCGGCGACGCGCAAAGTGCTGCTCGATTACCTGACGGCCGCCTACCCCGAGCAGGCGACGAGTTCGCGCGGCTGGGTCAACCCGTTCGCACCGAAGTGAGCCTCAGCGATAGGCCACTGGCGTCGACGGCCGCGTCGGCGGCTGCGGCGCCATGGCCGGCCTGACCTCGGGCTTCGGCGGCGACGGCTTCCGTGGCGCGATCGTCGAGGTCACGATGCCCTCGGGCGTGTCGAGCCCATAGATGTCGTCGCGGAAATGGATGAGCCCGTCTCCGGCGGCCCAGCCGGTGAGGTAGACCCAGGCCACAGGCACGGACTTGGCGAGGCGGATGTCCTTGCGCTCGGGCGTGGCCAGCGCCGCGTCGAGCTTGGCCTGATCCCATTCCGAGCCCTTGAGAAGCCAGAGCGCGAGGTCCTTCACCCCGTCGACGCGCGCGCAGCCCGAGGAGTTGAAGCGCACATCGTTGCGGAACAGCTCCTTCTTCGGCGTGTCGTGCATGAACACCGCCTGCGTGTTCGGCATGTCGATGCGGATCGAGCCCAGCGAGTTGGTCGGCCCGGGATCCTGCCGGATGAAGAAGTTGGGGTTCTTCACCTTCGCCCAGTTGATCGTTTTGGGGTCGACCTCAAGGTTGCCCGCGCCGATCACGCGCATGTGGTGCTTGGCGAGGAAGCTAGGATCCTTGACCATCTGCGGCACGATGTCGGCCTTCACGATGGACATGGGCACTGTCCAGGTCGGGTTGAGGTTCACCGCTGAGATGCGCGCCGCCAGCACGGGGGAGGGGCGGTCGGGCCGGCCGACGATGGCCACGTGGCGGCGCTCGACCACGCCGTCGGCGATGGCCTCGACCTGCGCGCCGGGAATGTTGACGACGACATAGCGGCTCGAGAAGGCGAAGGCGTTGCCCTCGAGCCGGTGGATCGAGGCACGGAGCTGGTTGAGCCGCACATCGACCGGAACGTTGAGCGCGCGCGTGGTCAGCCGGCCCACCGATCCGGTCTGCGAAAGCCCGTGGCGCTGCTGGAAGCGCTTGAGCGCATCCTCGGTCGCCGCGTCGAACAGATCGCCCGAGGCCGCGTCGGCGGCGAGGTCGCCAGTGAGGATGAGCCGGACCTTGAGCAGCTCGACCAGACCGCTACGCGATCCGGTCTTCAGCCCGGCGATCTGCGCCGGCAGATAAGGCCAGCCGCCGCTGGCCGCCAGTTCCTCGTAATGGGCGAGGGCCGCGCGCGTGTGCTCCAGCGTCTGCGGGCCATACATCGGATAGAGGTGGCTCGGCTGGGCGGCCTTCGCCTCCTCGACCACGGCCTGCGTGGTGGCGGGAGCGGGCAATGCTGCCGGCAACGCTGAGGATGGCGCGGGCTTGGCAGTCTCGGGAGCAGCCAGCAGCGGCAGGGGCAGGAGGGCGCACAGCGCCGCGCCCGCGAGCACAGACGCCTTCAGGGAGCCACGGATACGCATACGCCACACCTATGCCAGCACATGCTGGTCCAGTGCGTCACCTTCCCACAGCTCCGTCTATGGAAGGTTAACCATGCCGCAAGCCCCCTGGCGAACCGGTGGAACCTTCGGCGCGGGTTTACTGTATAAAGGGATTGCTCGCCCGCTCCGCGCCGATGGTCGAGGCCGGGCCGTGGCCGGGCAGGAAGGTCACCTCGTCCGGCAGCGTCATCAGCTTCGCCTTGATCGAGCGGATGAACAGCTCGTGGTCGCCATAGGGAAAATCGGTGCGGCCGATCGAGCCCTGGAACAGCGTGTCCCCCGCCAGCATGAAGCGCGACGGCTCATGGTAGAACACCACCGAGCCGGGCGAGTGGCCGGGCACGTGCATGATCGAGAACATCGCCTCGCCGAGCGTCACCGTGTCGCCATCGGTCAGGTAGCGGCCCGAGGTGACGGCGCGCGCGCCTTCCAGCCCGAACATGCGCCCCTGCGCCGCGAGATTGTCCATCAGGAACTGATCGTCTCTGTGCGGGCCGACGATGGGCAGCTTCAAAGCCTCGGCGAGCTCAGTCGCGCCGCCCGCATGGTCGATATGGCCATGGGTGAGCCAGATCGTCGTCGGCGTCACCGCGAGCTTCCTCGCAGCGTCGATCAGCCGGGGCACATCCCCGCCCGGATCGACGATGGCGGCGGCGTTGGTCCGCGTGCACCAGATGATCGAGGCGTTTTGCTGGAAAGGCGTCACCGGGATGACGGCGACCTTGATCGGGGGCGAGGCGGCGCTGTCGTCGGTCATCGGTCGGTCTCCGTCAGGGCCTGTCGAGGCAGGCGGCGGCAAGAAGCTGGAAGGCGCGGGCACGGTGGGAGAGCCCCTGGCTGCCATCGGCGGGAATGCCGTGCTTCTCCTCGGCGCTCATTTCGCCGAATGTGCGGCCATGCCCGTCGGGCAGGAACATCGGATCGTAGCCGAACCCGGCCGCGCCGCGCGGCGGCCAGACGCAGAGGCCATGCACGCGGCCCTCGAACAGCTCTTCATGCCCATCGGGCCAGGCCAGCACCAGCGCCGAGACGAAATGCGCCCGCCAACGCGCGGGCTCGACATCGCGCTTGGCGAGCTCGGCCACGACGCGGGCCATGGCGGCCCCGAAATCGCGCGGCTTGCCGGCCCAGTCGGCGGTGAACAGGCCCGGCGCGCCATCGAGCGCGTCGACGCAAAGCCCGGAATCATCGGCCAGCGCTGGCAGGCCGGAAGCGCGGGCGGCGGCATGCGCCTTCAGCGCGGCGTTCTGGGCAAACATCCAGCCCGTTTCCTCGGGCTCGGGCAGGCCGAGCGTGCCGGCCGACACCGTCTCGATGCCATAGGGCGCAAGAAGCTCCGTCATCTCCACGAGCTTGCCGGCATTGTGCGTGGCGATCACGAGCCGCCCGCCCGCGAGCCGGCGCCTCATGCGCCGATGGCCTTCTTCTGCAGCGCGACGAGGTCGGCGATGCCGGCCTTGGCCAGCGCCATCATGGCGGCGAGCTGCTCCTCGGAGAAGGGCTCGCCCTCGGCCGTTCCCTGCACCTCCACGATGCCCCCGCGCCCGGTCATCACGAAGTTCGCGTCGGTCTGGGCGCCCGAATCCTCGATGTAGTCGAGGTCGAGCACGGGCTGCCCCGCGACGATGCCGCAGGAGATGGCCGCGACATGATCCTTGAGCGGCTGGCGGCCCTGCAGCATGGCGCGGCCCTCCATCCATTTGAGTGCATCATGCAGCGCCACCCACGCCCCGGTGATTGAGGCCGTGCGGGTGCCGCCATCGGCCTGGATCACGTCGCAATCGACGGTGATCTGCCGTTCGCCGAGCGCGCCGAGATCGACCACGGCCCTCAGCGAGCGTCCGATCAGGCGCTGGATTTCCTGCGTGCGGCCTGAAGGCTTGCCGGTGGTGGATTCCCGGCGCGTGCGCTCGAGCGTCGCGCGCGGCAGCATGGAATACTCCGCCGTGACCCAGCCTTTGCCGGTGTTCCGGAGCCAGGGCGGACCCTTCTCCTCGACCGTGGCGGCGCAGAGCACGCGGGTGTCCCCGAAGGTGACGAGGCAGGAGCCTTCCGCGTAGCGCACCACCCCGCGCTCGAGCGTGACGGCGCGCATCTGGGTTGGAAGGCGTTTCGAGGGGCGCATGGCGGCTCCGGTCGCGGCTTGGGAAGGGCCGGACGTCTCTAGGTGCGCAGCTGGCGCATGGCAAGCTCGGGCTCCTTCACGTGAAGTGATCCGAGCCATGACGGATTGTCATCCCGCCCGCGCCTCGGCGCAGTTGACCTTCCGGCCGAAACTCCGAACCATGGCGTCTTGTGCGGTTTCGGCCGCGTGGCGGCGAAAGCGGGCGATGTCCCGCCGCGGGGGGCTGAGATGGCGTGGTATTCCCAGACATGGTCCTGGCTCGACGGAGCCTGGGTGGAAGGCAATCCGGGCATCATGGGCCCGCGCACGCACGGCGCCTGGCTGGCCTCGACCGTGTTCGACGGTGCCCGCGTCTTCGACGGGGTGATGCCGGACATCGACCTGCATGCGGCGCGCGTCAACCGCTCGGCCATCGGCATGGGCCTCAAGCCAACCATGACCACCGAAAGGATCGTGGAGCTGGCCCGCGAGGGCGCGCGCAAGTTCGCGCCCGGCAAGGCCATCTACGTCAAGCCCATGTACTGGGGCGAGGCGGACGGGGTGAGCACGATCATGGCCGATCCGGAATCGACGCGCTTCTGCCTCTGCATGTTCGAGGCCCCCATGCCGCCGCCCACAAGCGGCTTCTCGGTCACGCTCTCGAAGTTCCGCCGCCCGACGCCGGAGACGATGCCGACGGATTCCAAGGCCGGCTGCCTCTACCCCAACAACGCCCGCGCCCTGCGCTCCGCCAAGGAAGCCGGCTTCGACAACGCGCTGGTGCTCGACATGCTGGGCAACGTCGCGGAGACCGCGACGTCGAACATCTTCATGGTGAAGGACGGGGTGGTGAAGACTCCCGCCGTCAACGGCACCTTTCTGAACGGCATCACCCGCCAGCGCACGATCGCGCTGCTGCGCGCCGGCGGCTACACCGTCGAGGAAAGCTCGCTGCGCTACGGCGATTTCGAGGCTGCCGACGAGATCTTCTCCTCGGGCAACTACTCGAAGGTCATGCCGATCACCCGCATCGACAGCCGCGAGCTGCAGCCCGGTCCCGTCGGCCGCAAGGCCCGCGAGCTCTACATGGACTTCGCCATGGCGGCGAAGGTCTGAGGTGGCGTCACAGATCCTGCGCGGGCGCCTCGCGCCGTCGTGCGCGTGCGGGCAGCCTCAGATCGAAGCTTAGCCGGCGGGCGAGCAGCCACACGGCGGCGCCGTAGAAGGCCATGGCCGGCGCGCCGAGCATGATGGCGGCCGCGAGCGCGCGCTCTCGCGGCAGCAGCGCGGCGAGCGCGTCGACCGCAGGCCGCGCCAGCAGCACCCACAGCTCGAAGGCGATGGCGCCGGCGAAGGCGATGATGAGCGCCTTCATCAGCGTGTCGTCCGGCGTGGTCCAGTGCCGACGCGCGGCGAGGGCATAGAGGATGCCGAGGTTGATCCAGGCGCCGGCCGATGTCGCGAGCGCCAGGCCGGCCGCGCCTAGCTGTCCCGAGAACACGATCTTCAGCACGATGTTGGCTGCGAGCGCGCTGAGCGATGCGATCACGGGCGTCGCGGTGTCGCCGCGCGCGAAGAAGCTCGCGACGACCGAGCGGATCAGCAGCACCGGGATGAGGCCGAGCGCATAGGCGAGCAGCACCTCCGCCGCGCTGTCGCCTGCTGCGGCGTCGAAGGCGCCCCGGCCGAACAGCGCCTTCACCAGGAGGTCCGGCATGGTGAGGAAGGCCGCGACGAAAGGCAGGGACAGGATCAGCGTCATGCCGATTGCGCGGTTCTGCTCATGGTGCGCGTCGCGTTCCCGCCCAGCCGCGATCAGCCGGCTCATCGTGGGCAGCACAACGGTGCCGGCCGCGATGCCGATCACGCCCACGGGCAGCTGGTAGATGCGGTCGGCATAGTAGATGGCGGAGTAGGAACCCGAGGGCAGGAACGATGCCAGGATCGTGTCCGCCAGCACCGCGATCTGCACGCCCGCCGAGCCCAGCACGGCAGGCCCCAGCGCCTTGAGGAAGTTCCTGACGTCGCGGTCGGCACGCGGCCGGGTCAGCGTCGCCATCACCCCGGCCCGCCGCGCGACCAGCGTCAGCATCGCCCACTCGGCCACGCCGGCAATGGTCACGCCCCAGGCGGCGGCATGGGCCGCGCTGGGAAACAGGAAGGCGACGGCGAGCGCCGCCACGATGGAGATGTTCAGCAGCACCGGCGCGAAGGCCGCCGCGGCGAACTTGTCGACCGCGTTGAGCAGCCCCGCCTGCAGCGTCACCAGTGTGATGAACAGCAAATAGGGAAAGGCGATGCGCGACAGCGCGACGGTGAGCGCCATCGCATCGGGATTGGCGCGCTGGCCCGGCGCGATGGCCGCGACGATCCACGGCATCAGCGGCAGCGCGAGCGCGAGGATCGCCAGTTGCGCGATGAGGATGAGGGTGAAGACGCGGTCCGCGAAGAGCTGCGCCGCCGCCACGCCCGCCTGCTCGCGAAGGCGCGCATAGGAGGGGATGAAGGCGGAGGAGAAGGCGCCCTCGCCGAAGATGGCGCGGAACTGGTTCGGCAGCCGCTGCGCGATGACGAAGGCGTCCATCATCTGGCTGGCGCCGAGAATGGCCGCGAGCGCGATGTCGCGCACGAAGCCGGTCAGCCGCGACAGCAGCGTGAATCCGCCAACGGAGAGAATCTTCTTGAACATGCGCGGGCGGGACCGTCGCGCGGCCTGCCCGTGGGGTCAACCGCCCTCGCCGCGCGGCGCCACGCGCTCGGCCGGCGCATCCTCGGCCATGCCCACGCGTTCACCTACGAGGTAGAGCGGCCTGCCCTTCACTTCGGCGAAGATGCGGCCGACATACTCGCCGATCAGCCCCAGCGAGATGAGTTGGATGCCGGAGAAGAACATGATCGAGACGACCAGCGTCGGAAAGCCGGGCAGGTCCGTGCCGAAGAACAGCGTCCTGAGCGCGTAGAAGGTGGCGGCGCAGGCCGCGAGCACGGCGATGACCGCGCCCAGATAGGTTGCGATCTTCAGCGGCACCGTCGAGAAGGACGAGATGCCGTCGAAGGCGAAGCTGAACAGCTTGCCGAAGTTGAACTTGGTGGTGCCGTGCAGCCGTTCGGCCACGTTGAACTCGACCCCGATGCTCTTGAAGCCGACCCAGGCATAGAGCCCCTTGGAGAAGCGCGCCCGCTCGCCCATGGCGCAGAGCGCGTCCACCACCTTGCGGTCCATCAGCCTGAAATCGCCCGCGCCCTCGGGCAGCCGCGTCTCGCCGAAGCGCTCGAACAGACGATAGAAGGCCCGCGCGAAGCTGCGCTTGAGCGCGCTCTCGCCATTGCGGTCGGTGCGCACGCCGTAGACCATCTGGTAGCCCTCGCGCCAGCGCGCGAGGAAGGCGCCGAGCAGTTCCGGCGGATGCTGCAGATCCGCGTCCATGATGGCGACGGCCCGGCCGCG
>JAIXZF010000226.1 GCA_027489835.1 Hyphomicrobiales bacterium | reverse complement strand
GGCCCAGGAGCCGCGCCTCCAGGAGGCGCGCGCGCCGACCCGGTTGGCGGCGGCATTCGACGCGGCGATGTCGAGCGCGCCCTGGCTGAGGTCGACGCCGAGCCCCTGCGCCGCCGGCAGCTCGTGCAGCAGCGCGATCAGCAGGCATCCCGTTCCGGTGCCGAGGTCGAGGATGCCGAGCGCCTGGCGCATGCGTCCCGCCAGCAGCGCCAGCGCTTCGGCCACCACCGCCTCGCTGTCCGGCCTCGGCTCGAGCGTGTCGGGACCGAGCGCGAAGGGCAGGCCCCAGAAATCGCGCTGGCCCTTGATGCGGCCGACTGGCTCGCCCGACAGCCTGCGCGCCAGCGCCGCCTCCAGCGCCTCGAACCGGCCGGGACCCAGCGGCTCGCGCGCTCCCGCGGCGAGATCGAGCGGCGTGAGCCCGGCGACATGGGCAAGCAGCGCGCGCGCATCGGCCTCGGGCTGCTCGATGCCGCCGTTGCGAAGCCGCGCCAGCGCCATCCGCAGCGCCTCGCCGCGCGTCAGCGCGCCCTTGCCCGGTTTGCCGTCCGCATCGCCGCTGCGGGTGACGCTCATGCCGCGCCCTGCTGCTCGGCCAGGAGCTCGGCCTGCCGCGCCGCCGCCAGCGCGTCCAGCATCTCGTCGAGCACGACGCCCTGCATCATCTCGTCGAGCTTGTAGAGCGTCAGCCCGATGCGGTGGTCGGTGACGCGGCCTTGCGGGAAGTTGTAGGTGCGAATGCGCTCCGAGCGGTCGCCCGAGCCCACCTGGCTGCGCCGGTCGGCCGAGCGGGCCATGTCGAGCTTCAGGCGCTCCGCGTCGAACAGCTTGGCCTTGAGCAGGGCCATGCCGCGCGCCTTGTTCTTGTGCTGCGATCGCTCGTCCTGCACCAGCACGACGATGCCGCTGGGCAGATGGGTGATCCTCACCGCCGATTCCGTCTTGTTGACGTGCTGGCCGCCCGCCCCGCCCGAGCGCAGCGTGTCGATGCGCAGCTCCGCCTCGTTGATCGACACGTCGACATCCTCGGCGAGCGGCAGCACCGCCACCGTGGCGGCGGAGGTGTGGATGCGCCCCTGCGCCTCGGTGTCGGGCACGCGCTGGACGCGGTGCACGCCCGATTCCCACCGGAGCCGGCCATAGACCCCCTGCCCCGAAATCTCGGCGACGATCTCCTTGTAGCCCCCGGCCGTGCCCTCGCTTTGGGACAGGACATCGACTGTCCAGCGCCGCTCCTGGGCATAGCGCGCATACATGCGGAAGAGGTCGCCCGCGAACAGCGCCGCCTCGTCGCCGCCCGTGCCAGCCCTCACCTCGAGGATCGCCCCGCGCGCGTCGGCGGCATCCTTCGGCAGCAGGGCGAGCAGCAGGGCGCGCTCATGCGCCTCCATCTCCCCGCGCAGCCGCGCGAGATCGTCTGCGGCAAGCTGCCTGAACTCGGCGTCGGCCGCGGCATCGGTGAGGATGGCCTCGGCCTCGTCGATCTCCTGGCGGGCCTTGCGCCAGGCCGAGATGACCTCGACCACCGGGTCGAGCTCGGCAACCTCCTTCGAGAGGGCCACCAGCGTCTCGGAATCCGGGTTCGAGGCGAGCCTGTCTTGCGCGATGCGGTGCCGCGCGAGGATCGCGTCGAGCCTGTGCTCGGGAAGGGTGATCGACATGGTGGCCTTATCGGGGCGGGCTGGCGCGCGGCTGTCGCTGCGGGACGGGGTCGCCGCTAGATTGGCACGTCGTGGTCGTGGGCGAAGGCCTTGAGCGCGCCCCGCAGCGTCGCCACGCCGCTGACGTCCCGCAGCAGGCGCTCGACATAGCCGGCCGCCGCGCTGGCATCCAGCTTCAGCACCATCGCCTTGACCGGGCCGACCGAGGAGGCCGTCATCGACAGCGACCGGAAGCCGAGCGCGATCAACGCCATGGCTTCGATGGGCCGCCCGCCCATCTCTCCGCAGACCGTGACGGGGCATTGCGCGCTGTGGCCCGCATCCGCGATGCATTTCAGCGCCCTGAGCGCCCCGGCCGACAAGGGGTCGAAGCGATCCGCGACCAGTCGGTTCTCGCGGTCGGCCGCGAACAGGAACTGCATCAGGTCGTTGGAGCCGACCGACAGGAAATCCGCCTCCCGCGCGATCTCGTCGATCTCGAACAGCAGCGACGGCACCTCGACCATCACGCCCAGCGACAGGCCCGACGGCCGGTCGCGGTCGTGCCGGTCGATATGGGCGAGTTCGCGCTGCACGATGGTGCGCGCCCGGATGAACTCGTCCACCGTGGCGATCATCGGGAACATGATCTTGAGCTCGCGCCCCGCCCCGGCCCGGAGCAGCGCCCTAAGCTGAGCCCTGAGAAGGCCCGGCCGGTCGAGGCCGATGCGGATGGCGCGCCAGCCCAGCGCGGGGTTCTCCTCCTCCACGCGGCGCATGTAGGGCAGGATCTTGTCGCCCCCGATGTCGAGCGTGCGGAAGGTCACGGGCTTGTCGCCGACCATGTCCAGCGCCGCCTTGTAGAGCGCCTGCTGCTCGGCGGTGGTCGGCATGCGCGCCGCCACCATGAACTGCAGCTCGGTGCGGAACAGGCCGATGCCGTTGGCGCCCGTCTCCTCGAGGTGCGGGAGGTCGACGAGAAGTCCGGCATTGAGCTTGAGGTCGATCGCTTGCCCGTCCCGCGTCACGGCGGGCTCGTCGCGCAGTTTCCGGTATTGCTCCTGCCGGCGAGCGCGCAGGCGAGCCTTCTCCTTGTAGACGTTCTCGACGTCCGGCTGCGGTCTGATCTGCACCTCGCCGGATGCGCCGTCGACGATGATCGCGTCGCCCTGCTCGACCTGCGCGGTGACGTTCTCGATCTCGCTCACCGCCGGGATCCCGAGCGCCCGCGCCACGATGGCGACATGGCTCGTCGGTCCACCTTCTTCCAGCACGAGGCCCCTGAGCCGGCTGCGGTCATAGTCCAGCAAAGCCGCAGGGCCCATCGAGCGGGCCACGATGATGGCGTTGTCCGGCAACTGGTCCTTGGAGATGGTCAGGTCCGCCCCGACCAGGATGTGCAGCAGGCGGTTGGCGAGATCCTCCAGATCATGCAGACGTTCGCGCAGGTATGGATCGGTCTGCCGAAGCATCCGCGCCCGCGTGTCCGACTGCACGCGCTCGACCGCGGCCTCCGCCGTGAGGCCCGAGAGCACCGCCTCGCGCATCCGCCTGAGCCAGCCTTGGTCATGCGCGAACATGCGGAAGGTCTCAAGCACCTCCTTGTGCTCGCCGCCATGCGAGACGTCGCCCCGCGCGATCAGCTCGTCTATGGTCTTGCGCAGCTCCCCGATGGCCGCCTCGAGCCGCTTGACCTCGGCCTCGGGACTTTCGGCGATCAGGTTCTTGATGACGACGCGCGGCTCGTGCAGCACCACATGGCCCAGCCCGACGCCATCGGCGAGCGAAACGCCCTTGCCATGGATCGGCCGCGTCTGGGCGCCAAGCCCTGGCGCCGCGAGCGCCTGCATGCCGCCCTGCGCGATCAGCTCGGCCAGCACCATGGAGACGGTCTGCAGCGCCTCCATCTCCTCGTCGGTGTAGGTCCGCGTCGCGGTGTTCTGCACGACGAGCACACCGAGCGTCGCGCCCGCGCGCAGGATCGGCACGCCGAGGAAGGAGCGGTAGATTTCCTCGCCCGTTTCAGGACGATAGGAAAAGGAGGGGTGCGACTGCGCATCCGACAGCGCCAGCGCCTCGGCCTCCTTGGCGATGAGGCCGACCAGGCCCTCGCCCGCCTTCATGGTGGTCAGGTGCACGGCCTCGCGGTTGAGGCCTTCGGTGGCGAACAGCTCGAGCGCCTTGTCGTCGCGCTGCACGTAGATCGAGCAGACCTCGGCGACCATGTTGGACGCGATCAGGACGACGATCCGGTCGAGCTTGTCCTGCGGGCTCGTGGGCTGCGCCATGACCTCGCGGAGGCGGCGCAGCAGAACGCGCGGTCCTCCAAAGGTTGTCGGCATCAGCCAAGCCTCCACGTTCCAGCAGCCACGAAACCAGGCAAAGGCACCCCTGCCGACTCCCTCGCGTTCTACAGGCCGAACGCTCCGTTCGGCAAGCCTTCCGGGCGTGAGCT
>JAIXZF010000023.1 GCA_027489835.1 Hyphomicrobiales bacterium | reverse complement strand
CGTCGAGGAGCGCATGTCGGCGCTGTTCGAGCGCGAGGTCGCGGTCGGCCTCGTCGCCACCGGCACCGGCGCCAACGCGCTCGCCCTCGCCTGCGTCACGCGTCCCTGGGGCGCGGTGCTGACGCATCATGAAAGCCACATCGCCGACGACGAATGCGGCGCCCCCGAATTCTTCACCGACGGCGCCAAGCTCGTCGGCCTGCCGGGCTGGGGCGGCAAGCTGACGCCTGAAACGGTCGCCGCGCGCCTTGCAGCCATGCCGGCCGGTGCGGTCAAGCAGGTTCAGCCGCAATGCCTCTCGATCACCCAGGCCACCGAATGCGGGCTGGTCTACGGCCCGGCCGAGATCGCGGCCCTTGCCGCCGCCATCCAGCCGCGCGGCCTTGCCCTGCACATGGACGGGGCACGCTTCGCCAACGCGGTCGCGGCGCTCGGCTGCGCGCCCGCCGACATCACCTGGCGGGCCGGCGTCGACGTGCTGAGCTTCGGCGCCACCAAGAACGGCGCCTGGGCCGCGGAGGCCGTGGTGTTCTTCGATCCGGCCCGCGCGGCCGAATGGCCCTGGCGGCGCAAGCGCTCGGGCCACACCGTATCGAAGGCGCGCTTCGTGGCGGCGCAGTTCGAGGCGCTGCTCGCGGACGGCCACTGGCTCGACCTCGCGCGCGCCGCCAATGCGCGGGCCGCCCGTCTCGCCGCCGGCTTCGCCTCCATTCCCGGCGTCAGGCTGGGCTGGCCCCGCGAGGCCAACGCCGTCTTTCCGATCCTGCCGCGGCGCGTCGCCTCGGCCCTGAGGGAGAAGGGCGCGCTGTTCTACGACTGGACCGACGCCTCCCTCGCGCCCGCCGACCGCCTGGCCGAGGATGGCGGGGAGGCCGTCTTCCGCTTCGTCTGCTCCTTCGCCACGCCCGAGGCGGAGATCGACCGGCTGCTCGAGGCCGTGAGCGCGCTCAGCCCCGCCTGAAGCGCCGCAAGCCCGCCGCATTCCTGCGCGAACACCATGTCCGGGCGACTTCAGCACGGAACTGGACCTTTCATCATGATCCGAACGAGACGGCTCGCGGGCCTCGGCCGCACCGCTCACCCCTTGCGCCTGGCAATGGCGGGCACGGCCCTCGCCGTCTGCGCAGGCGGCGCCTCCCCGGCCGACGCGCAGATCTTCTGGCCCGGCGTCAGCCCTTATGGAGGCTCGGCCTACCAGCAGCGGGAATACCGGCGCCTGGCGCCCCTGCCGCCGGGTGTCATCGTCGAGTTGCTGGTGAACGACCACCGCTTCCGCCGCGTGAACCGGCCCCAGTTCGCGGGCCATCTCTACGTGGTCGAGGGCGTCGACCGGACCGGCGCCATCGTCCGCGCCTATGTCGATCCCTATGATGGCCGGCTGATCGACCTCGACCTGCTCAGGCCCGCGCCGCGCCGCGGAGACGGCTATGCGCGGTTGCCGGCCGAACCCGAACGGCAAGGCCCGGGACGGCTCGCGCCCGGAAGGCTGGCTCCCGAGCAGCTCTCGCCCGCTCCGCAGCGTCGCCAGCCCGAGGCGAGGCCTGCCCCGCCGGCCCGGCCAGAGCCGCGCAACGCGGCCAGGCCCCCTGCGCCGGCTCCGTCCGTCGTTCCACCCGCCGTGACGCCGCGGCCGGCGCCGGAGCGGCCGGCTGCAGCTCCCTCCGGCGTCGATCCCGCGCAGACGCGTTTGCCGACGGCGCCTGACCGCGCGCCTCCGCTGACGAGGCCGCCAGAGCCGCGTCCGTCCGAGGCGCCCGCCCCGGCCGCTCCGCCTCCGCAGGCCGCGGTTCCGCCGCTGCCTTCCCGGCCTCTCGCCCCGGCTGTCCCGCCGGTCGCGGCGCCGGGCGCCTCTCCCGTGGCCCCGGCATTGCTGGACGACGCGTCGCAGCGGCCCAACGCGGCTCCGACGCCCGACGTGCCGCCGGCCGGGCTGGACTGACGGCCTTCCCTCCTTGCGGATGCCCCGCATGACAAAGGGCGCGATCCTGCCCGGATCGCGCCCTCGTCATGTCAGGCATGAGCGGCCTTGGCCTCGATTGCCGGCCGAGGCGCCCCGCGGTTCAGGCGGCCTTGCGCGCCCGCTCGGCCTTGGCTTCGATCAGCGCCGGCTCGGCACCCTTGCCGATCGGGATGCTGCGGGGCTTCTTGGCCTCCGGCACCTCGCGGACGAGGTCGATGTGAAGCAGCCCGTTCTCCAGCGTCGCGCCGATCACCTGGACATGGTCGGCGAGCTGGAAGCGGCGCTCGAAGCTGCGCGACGCGATGCCCTGATGAAGGACGTTGCCCTTGGCCTGGCCCTCGGCCTGCTGCTTCTCGCCCCGCACGGTGAGGAGGTTCTCCTTCACCTCGAGCGCGAGCTCGGCCTCGGCGAAGCCGGCGACCGCGATCGAGATGCGGTAGGCGTTCTCGTCGGTGCGCTCGATGTTGTAGGGCGGGTAGGTCGGCGCGTTCTCGAAGCCGGCGGCCTGATCGAGAAGGCTGAAGAGCCGGTCGAAGCCGATGGTCGAACGGTAAAGCGGCGACAGGTCGAAATTGCGCATGATGCACTCCTTTGAAGCTGCATGATCTGTAGGCCCGCCCCATCCGGGCGCGGACCGTTTCCTTGCTGTGCGTCTGCGTTGCAGCCCGCACGCTCTCGATCTGGGAGGCCAATCCGGCCTTTTCAAGGGGGTGGGGGGCAGCCATAGTCGCATCGCGACGACGGGCGAATCCGGCCCGCGGGCGCAGGCAGGGTCCACATCATGGCGGCGAAGGCGACGGCGGCGGCGGAGCTGTTCGGCACTCCCGAGTTTCCCGTGCCGTCGCAGGCGCAGGTGATGGTAGTCGAGGCGCGCGACGGCGTCAGGCTGCGTTCCGCCCGCTGGCGACCCACCACGCGCAAGGGGCCGAAGGGCAGCGTGCTCGTGCTGGGCGGCCGCGCCGAATTCATCGAGCGCTACAGCGAAGTCATCGCCGAGCTCAGGCGGCGCGGGTTCCACGTGGCGGCGCTCGACTGGCGCGGCCAGGGCGGCTCGGACAGGCTGCTGCGCAATCCCGGCAAGGGCCATGTCAGGCGCTTCGACGATTACCTGCTCGATCTCGACGCCGCCTTCTCCGAGGTGATGGTCAAGCTGCCGAAGCCCTGGTTCGTGCTGGCCCATTCCATGGGCGCAGCGATCTGCCTCGAGGCGGCGCGGCATGGGCGGCTGCCGGCCGCGCGCCTGGTCGCGCTCGCTCCAATGCTGGCGCTGACGCTGGTGTGCCGGCCGCGCGCGGTCAGGTTTGCGGCCTTCATCCTCGACAGCCTGCTCCTGGGCCGCGCCTACGTGCCGGCGGGCGGCGAGAAGCCTCTGGCCACGCGGCCCTTCGCCGGCAACCGGCTGACCTCGGACCTCGAACGCTACAGCCGGAACGCCGCGCTCTCGGGCGCTCGCCCGGCGCTTGCCATCGGCGATCCCACCATCCGCTGGGTCCGCGAGGCCTATCGCTTCATGGACAGGCTCAGCCATCCGGCCGCCCCGCTCGACGTGCGGGTGCCCACGCTGGTGATCGCGGCGGGCGCGGACCCCGTGGTCTCGACCCCGGCGATCGAGCGCTTCGCGGCCCGGCTCAAGACGGGCCTGGCGCTGGTGCTGCCCGGCGCGCGCCACGAGATCCTGAACGAGGCGGACGACATCCGCGCCAGCTTCTGGGCGGCCTTCGACGCCTTCGTGCCGGGCGGCGAGGCCGGGGGCGGACTGGCTGGAGCCGGCCCGTTAGCCCTGGAGCATGGCGAGGGCGGCGGCGTGAAGCCTCCTGTCGCCTGAGGCGATGATCCGCCCGCCCTCGGCCGCCGGCCCGCCATCCCAGGTCGTCACGACCCCGCCCGCCCCCTCGATGATCGGCACCAGCGCCACGATGTCGTAGGGCTGGAGGCCCGCCTCAATGACGAGGTCGACATGGCCGGCCGCCAGCATGCAGTAGGCGTAGCAGTCGCAGCCGAACCGCGTCAGCCGCGCGGCCTGCTCGACGCGCTCGAACCGCTCGCGGTCTCCCGCCGCGAACAGGCGCGGCGAGGTGGT
>JAIXZF010000126.1 GCA_027489835.1 Hyphomicrobiales bacterium | reverse complement strand
TCCATCTCCAGCGTGTGGAAATAGATGCCGTTGAGGTAGTAGCGGGTCTCCTCGGTCGAGACCGCGAACTGGGTCTTGTCGATCAGGCGCTTCAAATCGGCCGACGCCAGCGTGAAGACATGCGGCATCTCGCCGGCAGTGATGTCGGGGAAATCCGATTCGGGCAGCGTCTGCAGCACGAAGCGCGAGCGGCCGGAGCGCAGCACCATCTGGCCGGCGTCGCCGCTGGTCTCCATCGAGACCTGCGCGCCCTCGGGAAGCTTGCGCACGATGTCGTAGATGACGTGGGCCGGCGCCGTGGTCGCGCCCGGCTGGCCGACATCGGCCCGCAGCGTCTCGACCACCTCGATGTCGAGGTCGGTCGCCTTCAGCCGGAGGCTGGACGGGCCGGCGCTCATCAGGACGTTCGAGAGGATGGGGATCGTATTGCGACGCTCGACCACGCGATGGACATGGCCGAGGGCCTTGAGCAATTGCGACCGTTCGACGGTGACCTTCATGGATTGCCTGGACGTTTTGACGAGACGGGGCTTCGGGCCGCCATCACCCGCGGACGGGCGGCGGACCCGCGTCGGACGACCATGCCCAAGCTGCCAACGCCGCGCAAGCGAAAGCGGCCTTCGATCAACAGGACCCGGCCTGCCGGGCTCAGTCCATCAGCATGCGCTTGAGCAGCTCGACCTCGTCGTTGAGGGTACGGTCGTCGCCCAGCGCCTTCTCGATCTTGCGGACGGCATGGAGCACGGTCGTGTGGTCCCGGCCGCCGAAGCGCCGGCCGATTTCCGGCAGGGAGCGCAGGGTCAGCGACTTCGACAGGTACATGGCGATCTGCCGGGGCTTGACCACCGCCGCGGTGCGCCGCTCGGAGAGGATATCCGCGCGGCTGACATTGTAGCGCGCGGCCACGAGCTTCTGGATGTCCTCGATCCGGACACGCTTGGGCTCGCGCAGCCTGACGAGGTCGCGGATCGCGATCTCGGCCGTCTCGATCGTCAGCGCCGTGCCCGACAGCGTCGAATGGGCGAGGAGCCGGTTCGCCGCGCCGTCCAGGTCGCGGCCATTGGTCGTGATCGCGTGGGCGACATAGGATGCGACCTCGGCGCTGATCTGGAAGGTGGGATGCACCGCCGAGAGCGCGTTGAGCCGGGCCGTCAGGATCTTCAGGCGCAGCTCCTCGTCGAGCGCGCCGATCTCGACGACCAGGCCGCCCGCGAGGCGCGAGCGCACGCGCTCGTCGAGGCTTTCGAGCTCGCCCGGCAGCCGGTCGGCCGCAACGACGACCTGCTTGCCGGCGTCGATCAGCGCGTTGATCGTGTGCCCGAACTCCTGCTGCACCGAGCGGCCCTGGATGAACTGGGCGTCGTCGATCACGAGCAGGTCGATGCCGCGAAGCTGCTCCTTGAAGGTGAGCGCCGTCTGCGACTTCAGCGCCGAGACGAAGCCGTACATGAACTTGTCGGCCGTGAAGTAGGCGACCTTCTTGCCGAGCCGGATCGCCTCCTGCGCCACGGCCTGGACGAGGTGCGTCTTGCCGAGGCCGACGCCGGCATGGAGGTAGAGCGGATTGTAGGGCGAGGGCGAGCCGACCAGCGCCGCGATGCGCTCGGCGGAGGCGAAGGCCAGCGCATTGGAGCGGCCGACGAGGAAGCTCGACAAGGAAAGCCTGCGGTCGAGGGGCGAGCCCAGATGGTCGGCCAGCAGCGAGGTGGCGGGGGCCGGGACCGCAGGGCGCGGCTGGGGCGAGGCCACCATCGCAGCGGGCCGTGCCACGGACCGGGCCTGCTCGCGGTTGACGGTCCGCACCTCGACGGCGAAGCCGCCTTCGGCGCCAAGCTCGCTCGCCACCAGAATCTTCACGCGCTCGACGTAGTGCGTCTCGATCCAGCTCTTGAGGAAGCGGGTCGGCACTGAGACGATCGCGACGTCGTCTTCGAGGCGCTCGAGCTCCATCCGGGCAAACCAGCTCGAGAACACGTCCTCGCCCAGTTCGGCCCGCAGGCGCTGCCGCACGCGGTCCCAGGCGGGAGGCGCGGAAGCCGGTTCGATCGAGACATGATCCTTGGCGCTGTCGCTGTCGAGAAGCATAGGTCCACCCTTCGCGCGAAGCTGTCCGCCAGCACCCGCGCGCGTCAGAGTTCATAAAAATTGTTCAGAAAGGTCGTGAAGATGCCGGTTCGGTCAGAGGGCCGAAGCGCTCATCTCCCCCGTTCACAACCGCAACAAGACAAACAAACTCATATCGCATCCCTTGCTGCCAAGAGGACGACAAGGCACAGCAGTTCTCATCCCCGCCCCCTGTGCGGCTACGCTTGTTGACTTTTTTTGACGACCGGCCCGGGGGATGTCCCGGCCCGTTAAAAAAACCTTAACGGGTGCTTTCGAGGGAGAGCAAGAGGCGGTTTCGGCAGCAAGCGGCGGCGGGTGCGCGGGTCCCCGGAGAATCCTGTGCAAACACCGGGGCGATCTACGTGTTTTCGCGGAAATGCCCGGTTCAACTTTTTTTCGCCGGCTTCGGCATTCGCCCCTGACTCTACGGGACGAGTCCGCCACGATTCCGGTCGAAGCCTACCCTTGTCGGCTATATCCTTGAAAGAAAACGTTTAATTTTGCGCGTCGCAGAATTGTTAGGAGGCTGTGGATTCCGTCCCGGCCAAACCTTGAGTCAAGCCTCTGAGTCAGTCAGGCTTCGTTTCGCTGCAAAAAGGTTAACGCCATGGATGATGCGCAACACTGACCTAAAACCATTGAGGCGGCTTTGAGATCGTTCCCGCGCAGGCATAAAAAAGCCCCGGCCGGAAAGGCCAGGGCTCAACTTCTGCGTGCAGGAGCCGCTCAGGCGGTGAGGGACTTCACGCGCTTGGCGAGACGCGAAACCTTGCGCGAGGCGGTGTTCTTGTGGGCGACGCCCTTCTGCACGGCGCGCATCATGACCGGCTCGGCGGCCTTGAGGGCGGCGGCGGCGGCGGCCTGATCGCCGGAAGCGAGGGCCTCCTCGACCTTGCGGACATAGGTGCGCATCTGGCTGCGGCGGGCCTTGTTCACTTCCGTGCGGCGAATGGTCTGACGCGCAGCCTTCTTCGCGGATTTGGTATTCGCCATCGGGCGTCCTCGCTTCTCGTCCGTTGTCCACGCCGACCTTCCGGATGAGGCATCCGCGGGGAAACGGCATCATGTCGTTGAAATGGGTTTCCGGCCGCCTTTCGGCAGTCGGATGATGGCTGGCCTATAATCCGAACCCGCGGCAGCGTCAACGCGAAAGCGGCGGCGCGGCCGTGGGGCGCGACGCGTCAGGCGACGAGCCGCGCGAAGCTTGCCAGATCGACGTTGCCGCCCGAGACGATCACGCCGACGCGCTTGCCGGCGACGGGCAGGCGCGCATTGAAGACCGCCGCCGCCGACAGGCATCCCGTCGGCTCGACGACCATCTTCATCCGCTCGGCGAAGAAGCGCATCGCCTCCACGAGTTCGGCATCGCTGACGGTGACGATGTCCGCCACATCGCGCCGGATCAGCGGGAAGGTGATCTCGCCGAGCGCCGCCGTCTGCGCGCCGTCGGCGATGGTCTTGGGCACGCCGATGCGCACGATCTGGCCGCTGAGGAAGGATTGCCGGCCGTCATCGCCCGCTTCCGGCTCGACGCCGATGACCGCGATGCCCGGCGACAGCGCATGCGCCGCGAGCGCGCAGCCCGACAGGAGCCCGCCGCCGCCGAGGCAGACGAACAGCATGTCGAGCGGGCCCGTTTCCTCGAGGAGCTCGAGCGCGGCGGTGCCCTGCCCCGCCAGGATGTCAGGATGGTCGAAGGGCGGAATCAGCGTCATGCCGCGCTCGGAAGCGAGCTGCCGCGCCAGCGCCTCGCGGTCCTGGGCATAACGATCGAACAGGATTACCTCGGCGCCGTAGCCGCGCGTGGCCTCGATCTTGGCGGCGGGCGCGTCCTTGGGCATGAGGATGGTGACCGGCACGCCGAGCAGCTGGCCGGCCAGCGCCATGCCCTGGGCGTGGTTCCCGGAGGAGAAGGCGAGCGCTCCGCGGGCCTTCGCCTCCGCAGGCAGGCTGGCGATGGCGAAATAGGCGCCGCGGAACTTGAAGGCCCCCATGCGCTGGAAGTTCTCGCACTTGAAGAAGATCGTCGCGCCGGTGCGCGCGTCGGCCGTGCGGGAGGTCATGACGGGCGTGCGCCGCGCCACGCCTTCGAGCACGGAGGCCGCGCGCCGCACATCGGCGAAAGTGGGCGCTGCTGCCGTCAGGGGTGTGATCGCGTTCATCGCCTCGTCTCCAGGGTTATCCCAACGAGGTTCGCACCGAACGCCGCCGCCGTCACATGACAGTTGCTGATGGCGGCGTTCACCGATCGAGGCCCGGCACGGGGCTCAGCGGTTCCGGAAGGCCGGCTTCCGCTTCTCGGCGAAGGCGGCCATGCCTTCCTTCTGGTCGGCAGTGGCGAACATGGCGGAGAACAGCCGGCGCTCGAAGCGCATGCCTTCGGCCAGCGTCGTCTCGAAGGCGCGGTTCACGGTTTCCTTGGTCATGCGCGCCGCGACCTGCGACTTGGAGGCGATCGTGGCGGCCGCCTTCATCGCCTCGGCCATGAGGTCGGCCAGCGGCACGACGCGCGAGACGAGGCCCGAGCGCTCGGCCTCGGCGGCGTCCATCATCCGGCCGGTGAGGCACAGATCCATCGTCTTGGCCTTGCCGATCGCCTTGGCCATGCGCTGCGTGCCGCCGGCCCCCGGCATGACGCCGATGTTGATCTCGGGCTGGCCGAAGCGGGCATTGTCGGCGGCGATGACGAAGTCGCACATCATGGCGAGCTCGCAACCGCCGCCGAGCGCGAAGCCCGCCACCGCCGCGATGATGGGCTTGTTGCGCATGCCGATGCGGTCCCATTCGGCGAAGCGGTCATCCATGTAGGTGGCGGGGAAGCGGCGATCCTTCATCTCCTTGATGTCGGCGCCGGCCGCGAAGGCCTTCTCCGAGCCGGTGATGACGATGCAGCCGATCGCCTTGTCCTTCTCGAAGCGGTCGAGCGCCTTGTTGACCTCCGAGATCAGCTTGCCGTTCAGCGCGTTGAGCGCGTCGGGCCGGTTCAGCCGGATGAGGCCGACGGCGTCATGCTGCTCGACGATGATGGTTTCGTAGGCCATGGTCGCTCCCTTCGTTCGGGCTGTCCGGCCGGGCTGTCCGGCCCCGCGCCCGCCAGAACGGCTAGCCCAGCCAAACGGGCTCGTCCACAGGCAAAAATGCAGCCCGGCGGCCCTCAACTGCCGGCCAGCCGGCGTCGCGGCCTTGACCGGCGGGCCCGGCGCGGCCCAAACCCGCAGCGATGCCGGCCCTGTCTCAGCTCTCACTCCGCGACTTCCGCTCCTATGCCGATCTGCATCTCGTCACGGATGCGCCGATGGTCGCGCTGACGGGCGAGAACGGCGCGGGCAAGACCAACATCCTCGAAGCGATCTCGCTGCTGGCGCCGGGCCGGGGGCTCAGGCGCGCCGACTTCCCCGAGATGGCGCGCGAGGGCGCGGGCGGAGCCTTCGCCGTCTCGGCCACCCTCGACGACGACACGCAGATCGGGCTCGGCCTTGGCGAGGCCGACGAGACGGGCCGGCGCCCGCGCGTCCAACGCATCAACGGCGCGCCCTCCCCCACCCTCACCGCCGCCTCGGAGCATGTGCGCGTGGTCTGGCTGACGCCCGAGCAGGACGGGCTGTTCCGCGGCTCGGCCGGCGAGCGCCGGCGCTTCCTGGACCGGCTGGTGCTGGCCATCGACGCCGAGCATGGCGCGCGGGTGGGCGCGCTGGAGCGGGCGTTGAGGGACCGCAACCGCATCCTCGAGGAGAGGCCGCAGGACGGGGCCTGGCTCGACGCAGCCGAGCGGCCGGTGGCGGAACTCGGCGTCGCCGTGGCGGCGGCGCGGGCGGAGGCGGTGGCGCGGCTTGCGGCCCTCATCGCCGAGACGCGCGACGAGGCCTCGCCCTTCCCCTGGGCCGAGCTTTCGCTGGAGGGCGAGATCGACCGGCTCGTGGCCGAACTGCCCGCGGTGGACGCGGAGGACCGCTACCGCGCGCTCCT
>JAIXZF010000188.1 GCA_027489835.1 Hyphomicrobiales bacterium | reverse complement strand
GGCAGCTTCCTGCCCCGCTTCCTCGACAATGGCGGCGACAAGGCCCCGCGCCGCGACGACGCCAGGCCTCCGCGCCCGGCGGGCAACCGCGGCGGCGGACGCCGCTTCGCCTGAGCGAGGCGCTGCACCGGCCTGAGCCGGACCCTGAAATGAGCGAAGCCCGGCCGATGAGGCCGGGCTTCGTCGTTTCAAGAGCCTGTCAGCAATGGTTCAGGCCATCATGCCCTGCGAGCGGACCCAGGCATGGGTCTTGACCAGCGCGCGCTCGTAGCGGTCGAACAATTCGTCGATCTCCGCTTCGCTGATGATCAGCGGCGGGCAGAAGGCCACGCGGTCGCCCGAGAGAGGGCGCACGATCAGGCCTTCCTCCTGGGCGAAGGCGCAGGACTTGGCCGCGACGCCCTTCTTGACCTCGAACTGCTCCTTGCTGGGCTTGTCCTTGACCAGCTCGATGCCGCCGATGAGGCCGACGCCGCGCGCCTCGCCCACCAGCGGGTGCTCCGCCAGCCGCTCGAGCCGGGCGAGGAAACGGCTGCTGACCGTGCGCACATGCTCGATGATCTTGTCGCGCTTGTAGATCTCCAGCGTCTTCAGCGCGATGGCGCAACCGACGGGATGGCCCGAATAGGTGTTGCCGTGGCCGAAAGTGCCGATCTTGCGGCTCTGGTCCACGAGAATGTCGTTGACATGCTCGGGGATGAAGATGGCGCTGAGCGGGAAATAGGCCGAGGTCAGCGCCTTGGCGCAGGAGAGCGTGTCGGGCCGGAAATCGAAGGCCGTGCAGCCGAACCATTCGCCGGTGCGGCCGAAGCCGGTGATGACCTCGTCGGAGATCATCAGCACGTCGTATTTGCCCAGCACGGCCTGGATGGCCTCGAAGTAGCCCCGGGGCGGCGTCACCGCGCCGCCCGCGCCCATCACGGGCTCGGCGATGAAGGCCGCGACCGTGTCGGGCCCCTCGCGCAGGATCAGCTCCTCGAGCTCGGCGGCGAGGCGAAGCGAAAAGGCCTCTTCCGTCTCCCCCGCCTCGGCGTAGCGGTAATGATGGGCGCAGGAGGTGTGCAGGATGCCCTGGATCGGCAGGTCGAAATCGATGTGGTTGTAGGGCAGGCCCGTCAGAGAGGCCGAGGCGACGGTGACGCCGTGATAGCCCTTGAGCCGGGCGATGATCTTCTTCTTCTTCGGGCGCCCCAGCGCGTTGTTCATGTACCAGACCAGCTTGACCTGGGTGTCGTTCGCGTCCGAGCCCGAAGAGCCGTAATAGATCTTCGAGACCGGCATGGGCGTGATCTCCTTCAGCTTCTCGGCAAGCTCGATCGCAGGGTCGTGGCTGCGGCCGGAGAAAAGGTGCGTGAAGGGCAGTTTCGACATCTGCTCGCGCGCCGCCTCCACCAGCTCGGCGTTGGAATAGCCCAGCGAGGTGCACCAGAGCCCCGCCATGCCCTCGATGTAGTCCTTGCCGGCGCTGTCCATCACGAACACGCCCTTGCCCCGCTCCAGCACCAGCGGGCCGGTTTCCCGGTGCGTCGCGAGGTTTGTGTAGGGGTGAACGAGGGTTTCGATGTCCCTCACCTGCTCGTTGGTCAACATTTCAATCGTTCCCTCGCATTTCAGGCATGATGGAGCCCAAGCCGCGCCGAGCACAACCCCGGTTCATGCGAATCCGACGACAGAAAATTGCGCGGCGGCCGGTTCGGGGGCCTGCCAGGGCCGGCTTTGGCCGCAGGCGACGGGCGCGCCAGGCGGGACTGGCGGTCCGGCGCGCCGCATCCTAGCTTGTCGCGGCAATCCAGGAACCGCCAATGCCAGCCGACTCCAGCCTCGTCCACAGCTCCGCCAACGACCTTGTCGAATTGCTCAAGCTCGGAGCCGTCACCCCGCATGACCTGCTCGACGCGCTGCAGGAGCGGGTGCAGGCGGTCGACGGCGCGGTGAACGCACTGCCGACGCTGGCATTCGACCGGGCGCGCAAGGCCGCCAACGAGCTGATGGCCCTGCCCGTTCAGGAGCGCGGCCTGCTCTGCGGCCTGCCGGTGGCGATCAAGGACCTGACCGAGGTGGCCGGCGTGCGCACCACCTATGGCTCGCCGATCTTCAACGAATTTGTGCCCCAGGAATCGGACCCGCTGGTCGAGCGCATCGAGGCGCAGGGCGGCGTCATCTACGCCAAATCCAACACGCCGGAGTTCGGCGCAGGCGCCAACACCTTCAACGAGGTTTTCGGCGCGACCCGCAATCCGTGCGACACGCGCCTGTCCGCCGCCGGCTCCTCTGGCGGTGCGGCAGTGGCGCTCAAGACCGGCACCGCCTGGCTGGCGCATGGGTCTGACCTCGGCGGCTCGCTGCGCAATCCGGCCAGCTTCAACGGCATCGTGGGGCTGAGGCCCACCATCGGGCGAGTGGCCACCGATCCGGGCCAGGAGATCATGGGCCGCCTCGGCGTCGAGGGGCCGATGGCCCGCACGGTCGAGGATGTGGCGCTGTTCCTCGACGTGCTCAGCGGCGAGGACATCCGCGATCCGATGTCTCTGGAGAAGCCGGACACGCCCTTCCTCACCCAGGCCCGCTCGGGATGGAAGCCTGCGCGCGTGGCATGGTCGGCCGATCTCGGCATCACGCCGGTCGATCCCGAAGTGGCCGAGATCACGCGGCGCGCCGCCTTGCGCTTCACCGAGTTAGGCGCCGTGGTCGAGGAGGCGCATCCCGATTTCAGCGAGGCGCATGACTGCTTCCAGGTGCTCCGCGCCCGCAGCTTCGCCATCTCGAAGAAGGACTTGCTGACAACCAAGCGCGACCTGCTGAAACCCGAGGTGGTCTGGAACATCGAGCAGGGGCTGAAGCTGAGTTGCGACGACATCCTCAAGGCCGAGCATCAGCGCGCGGCGATGTTCCAGCGGATGCTGGCCTTCTTCCAGACCTTCGACCTGATCTGCACCCCGGCCACCATCGTCGCGGCCTACCCGGTCGAGAACCGCTACGTCGCCGAGTGCAACGGCGTCACCTTCGGCAACTACGTCGAGTGGCTGGCCATCGCCTACGCCTTCACGCTGGTGGGCTGCCCGGCACTGTCGCTGCCGGCGGGCCACACCCGCGATGGCCGCCCCATCGGCTTGCAGATCGTGGCGCGCCCACGCGATGAGGGCCGGCTGCTGGCGGCGGCGCTGGCGCTCGAGCAGGTGCTGGGCCTCAACACGGCCCGGCCGGTGATGCCGAACGTGCAGCACCTCTGAGCGCAACCAAGGCGCGGCGACTCAGACGCGCTTGTCGGTGCTGTCGCAGATGTCGGCCACGACGCAGCGGCCGCATCCCGGCTTGATCGCCTTGCAGGTGTAGCGGCCGTGCAGGATCAGCCAGTGATGGGCGTGGCGGCCGAACTCGGCCGGCACCGCCTTTTCCAGCCCCAGTTCGACGGCGAGAGGCGTGCGGCCGGGCGCGAGGCGCAGGCGGTTGGAGACGCGGAAGACATGGGTGTCGACCGCGTGGGTGACTTCGCCGAAAGCGATGTTGAGCACGACGTTCGCCGTCTTCCGGCCAACGCCGGGCAATTGCTCCAGCTCGTCGCGCGTGCGCGGCACA
Source organism: Hyphomicrobiales bacterium (assembly GCA_027489835.1). Classification (GTDB taxonomy): domain Bacteria; phylum Pseudomonadota; class Alphaproteobacteria; order Rhizobiales; family Beijerinckiaceae; genus Allobosea. The sequence continues at coordinate 6,125 of JAIXZF010000188.1, read as the reverse complement.
TCGCCGCCATGGCGCTCGATGAGCATGGCCGAGAGAGCGATCACGTTCTTCGCCTTGGTGCGAAACAGGCCGATCGACTTCACGAAATCGCGAACCTTGTCCTCGCCGAGCGCCAGCATCTTCGCGGGCGTGTCGGCGACGGCGAAGAGCGGGCGCGTCGCCTTGTTGACCCCGGCATCGGTGGCCTGGGCCGACAGCACCACCGCCACCAGCAGGGTGAAGGGGTTGACCGACTCCAATTCGCCTTTCGGCTCAGGTTCTTGAGCCTGAAACCGTCCGAATATGGCGCGGACCTCCTCGGGGCGCCGCGCCTTCACCGCCTTGGCCTTGCGAACGGGCTTCGCGCCGCCCGGCGGGGGCGCGGCGGCGGCGCGCGCGGGCTTCGTCGCAGCGCGGGCTGCGGGGCGGACGGGAGGCTGGCTTGCGGTCATGGCCCGTTTATAGTGCGGCGCCATGGATCCGCGCCACCCGAATCCCGGACAGGCTGACAGCGCCGACGGCGCGGTCTTCTCCGCCGTCATCACGCCGCATCGCTCGCTCGGCCGGCAGGGTTTCCGGCTGGTGATGACGCTCGTCTGCATCGCGAGCGTGGTGTCCTCGATTCCGTTCATGATCGCGGGCGCCTGGCCCGTGGCGGGCTTTTTCGGGCTCGATGTGCTCGCGCTCTACATCGCCTTCCGGGTGAATTTCCGCGATGGGCGCGGCTTCGAGGAGGTGGCTATCTCGCCCCTCAAGGTGCTGCTGGCCAAGGTGACGCCGAAGGGCGAGCGCTCGGAATGGCGCTTCGACACGATCTTCACGCGCATCGAGCGCGAGGAGGACGAGGATTACGGGCTGATGAAGCTCAGCGTCGTCTCGCGCGGCCAATCGGTGCCTGTGGCGCAGGCGCTCTCGCCGGGCGAACGGGCGGAGTTCGCCGAGGCCATGGCGCGTGCGCTGGCGCGGGCGAAGGGAGGGCCATAGGCCCGACCGCCGATCGCCGTCATCGCGAGCGATGACGGCTTTCCGGAAATCGGGTGTCGCGCGGTCCCTCATCGGCCTAGTCTGGCTTCAGCGAACAGGGATCAAGCCCATGACCGTCCAGCAAGCCATTCCGGCGCGTTTCCTCACCGAGCCCGCGCCCGTCACCAGCCTCTCAACCGGCCAGGCCGATTACGAGATCGTCCGCAAGCTGCTCCAGCACATCACGGAAGGCTGGCGCGACCAGCCATCGGTCGAGACGCTGGCCGACCATGTGGGGCTAACCACCGACGAGACGCATCTGGTCTTCCGGCGCTGGTGCGGGCTCACGCCCAAGGCCTTTCTGCAGGCCGTCACGCTCGACCAGGCCAAGCGCATCCTGCGGCAGGACGCGAACCTGCTCGACGCCGCACTCGATCTCGGCCTCTCGGGGCCGGGCCGGCTGCACGATCTGTTCGTGACGCATGAGGCGATGAGCCCCGGCGAGTGGAAGGCGGGCGGCAAGGGCCTGACCATGCGCTACGGCTTCCACCCATCCCCATTCGGCGAGGCGCTGATCGTGGCGACGGACCGGGGCCTTGCCGGGCTGGGCTGGGTCGACGAGAAAGCCGCTGCAGGGCGCGCTTCCGACACAGGCAAGCCGATGGGCGGCCAGGCGGGAGCGCTGGCCGACATGCAGAGGCGCTGGCCCCATGCCGTCCTCGTGCAGGACCAGGAGGCGACCGCGCCGCTGGCAAGCCGGGTCTTCGATCCCGGCCAATGGCGCGCCGACCAGCCGCTGCGCGTCGTGATGATCGGCTCCGATTTCGAGGTCCGCGTCTGGGAGCGCCTGCTGCGCATCCCGGTGGGCAAGGCCACGACCTATGGCGCCATCGCCGGCGATCTGGGCGCGCCGAAGGCCGCGCGGCCGGTCGGCGCCGCGGTGGGCCGCAATCCCATCTCCTTCGTCGTGCCGTGCCACCGCGTGCTCGGATCGACAGGCGGGCTCACCGGCTATCACTGGGGCCTGACGCGCAAGCGCGCGATCCTGGGCTGGGAGACAGGACTGACCGCATCCTGATGGGCCAGCGGAGTCGCCTCAGGGCTGCGGCTGCGGCAGGCGCATGGGCTGCCCCGCGCCCTGCGGCGGACGTGGCTGCGCGGCGGGTGCCGGAACCGGCTGGGACGGGGCGGCCTGCGAGGCGGCGGGCTGGCGGCGCGGCCGCGGCTCGGGCTTCGTGTCGCCGCCGAGGCGGGCGCGCAGCGAGGCGGCACGGGCTTCGGTGATCTTGAGGGCGCAGAAGCCGTGGATATCCTCCCGCTGGAAATCGCGGCAGATCTGCTCGCGCTCCGACGAAAAGCCCGCCTGCTCCCTGGCGATGGCGCGCTTGTCGTCGTTGGGCGCGCGTTCGCTGAGCAGGCGGAAACCGTCGCGGACCTGGCCCTCGGCACGGGCCCGGTCGCGCTCGATGTCGCGCGCGCCGGCGCCGAGGCCGCGCGCGTCGGGCCCCCAGAGCCCACGCGGGCTGACCCGGCACTGCGCCGCCTCGATCACGCAGGGCGCCTGCGGCTCGATCACCAGGAGCGCGTTCGCCATCACGTCGAAGACGATGGGGCAGACGCTGGACTGGAGCCTGTAGCGCGGAAGCCCGGCCGGGCGGCCCAGGCTCTCCAGCGCCACCGGCTGGTCGCCGAACGACACGCCGCACGGCTCGAGCACGTTGGTGGTCTGGAAACCTTCCGCCGAGAAGCGCAGGCCGAAGGCCGGCTGGCCTGGCCGCAGCCTCTCCATCACCAGCCGGCCATTGCGGCCCTGATGCATGAGCGGCTGGCCGAGAAGGGCGTCGTCGGCGATCGCCTTGACCTGCGGCAGGGTTGCCCGGCGCGCGGCGTCGCCCGGGGCGGGCGCTCCGGGGGCTGGCGGAGCCACGGCCGGCGGGGCGACAGGCGTGCCGACCGGAGACGATCCTGCCGCTCCCGGCAATTGCAAAGGCTGCGCCCGGGCCGCGGACAGGGCGGCGAAAACACCGAGGACCACGAGGCCGAGGCGAGCCTGCGAAGGCAAGCCGGCGCGGCGCGAGCGCGGCGGGGCCGGGCACGGACGCGGGACTGACGGAGGCGGCGGCGCTTCGCTCGGTTGCATGACGCGCATTCAAAGCCGTGTTTGGCCCCGGCCGTCAATTCGCATTTGGACCGTCCCTGCCCGGCAAACGGCCGCGCGGAGGGCACACGGACGCAATTTTCCCATGGCTTTGTTAGGCGATTGTCTTGCGTTGCAAATGGCTTGCCCCCATATGCCCGTCACCGCGCGCTGGAGCGCCTCGACGAACTGGTTTGACAGCCGACAGGCTATCCGATCGCGCCGTTCGGTCCCGCCGCAGAACTGAAACTCACCATCAGGCCGGATGCTTCGGGTCCGGCCGGGATCTTGCTTCGAAAGGGATCATCCCATGGGAAAAGTTATTGGAATCGACCTCGGAACCACCAATTCCTGCGTCGCCGTCATGGAAGGCTCGACGCCGAAGGTGATCGAGAATGCCGAGGGCGCGCGGACCACGCCGTCGATCGTCGCCTTCACGGATGACGGGGAACGCCTCGTCGGACAGCCCGCCAAGCGGCAGGGCGTCACCAACCCCGAGCGCACCTTCTTCGCGATCAAGCGCCTCATCGGCCGCACCTTCGACGACCCGATGACCCAGAAGGACCTCAAGCTCGTTCCATACAAGATCAAGAAGGCCGGCAATGGCGACGCCTGGGTCTCCGCCGACGGGCAGGACTACTCGCCCTCGCAGATCTCGGCCTTCACGCTCATCAAGATGAAGGAGACGGCCGAGGCCTATCTCGGCCAGTCCGTGACGCAGGCGGTCATCACCGTCCCGGCCTATTTCAACGACGCCCAGCGCCAGGCCACCAAGGACGCCGGCAAGATCGCCGGCCTCGAGGTGCTGCGCATCATCAACGAGCCCACGGCCGCGGCGCTCGCCTACGGCCTCGACAAGAAGTCGAGCGGCACGATCGCGGTCTACGACCTCGGCGGCGGCACCTTCGACGTGTCCGTGCTCGAGATCGGCGACGGCGTGTTCGAGGTGAAGTCGACCAATGGCGACACCTTCCTCGGCGGCGAGGATTTCGACATGCGCCTCGTCGAGTATCTGGTCGACGAGTTCAAGAAGGAGCAGGGCATTGACCTCAAGAAGGACAAGCTCGCCCTCCAGCGCCTGAAGGAGGCGGCCGAGAAGGCCAAGATCGAGCTCTCCTCCACCGCGCAGACCGAGATCAACCTGCCCTACATCACCGCCGACGCCTCCGGGCCGAAGCACATGGCGATGAAGCTCAGCCGCGCCAAGTTCGAGAGCCTGGTGGACGATCTGATCCAGCGCACCGTCGAGCCCTGCCGCAAGGCGCTCAAGGATGCGGGCCTGTCCGCCGGCGACATCGACGAGGTGGTGCTGGTCGGCGGCATGACCCGCATGCCGAAGGTGCAGGAGATCGTGAAGAACTTCTTCGGCAAGGAGCCTCACAAGGGCGTCAACCCCGACGAGGTGGTGGCGATCGGCGCGGCTGTGCAGGCCGGCGTGCTGCAGGGCGACGTCAAGGACGTGCTGCTGCTCGACGTGACCCCGCTCTCGCTGGGCATCGAGACACTCGGCGGCGTGTTCACCCGGCTCATCGACCGCAACACCACGATCCCCACCAAGAAGAGCCAGGTCTTCTCCACCGCCGAGGACAACCAGAACGCGGTGACCATCCGCGTCTTCCAGGGCGAGCGCGAGATGGCGGCGGACAACAAGCTGCTCGGCCAGTTCGATCTCGTTGGCATTCCGCCCGCGCCGCGCGGCGTGCCGCAGGTCGAGGTGACCTTCGACATCGACGCCAACGGCATCGTCTCGGTGACCGCCAAGGACAAGGCCACGTCCAAGGAGCACCAGATCCGCATCCAGGCGTCGGGGGGGCTGTCGGACGCCGACATCCAGCGCATGGTCAAGGAGGCGGAGGAGAATGCCGCGGCCGACAAGACCCGGCGCGAGCTTGTCGAGGCGCGCAACCAGGGCGAGGCGCTGGTGCACTCCACCGAGAAGTCGCTCAAGGAGTATGGCGACAAAGTCTCGGCCGCCGACAAAACCGGCATCGAGACGGCGCTCGACTCGATGAAGGCCGCGCTGGCCGGCGAGGACCTCGAGGTCATCAAGGGCCGCACCACGGACCTGATGCAGGCCTCGATGAAGCTCGGCGAGGCGATGTACGCCGCGCAGGCCGCCGCCGAGGGCGCGCCTGGCGCCGAAGGCGAGGCCAAGCCCAAGGAAGACGTGATCGACGCCGACTTCAAGGACGTCACGGACGACAAGGGCGACAAGAAGAAGAGCGCGTGAGTCTCGCGCGGCGTGAAATGCCATGGCCGGGTCAAGCGCGGCCATGGCGCGTTCGGTGAAGGTTGGGCCAATGGAGGCCGGGATGCTGCATCAGGCCGTCATGGCCGGGCTTGACCCGGCCACCCACGTTTGAGGGCATAATGGGCGGTTGGGTCTACATCATGACCAACAAGCTCAACGGCATCCTCTACATCGGCGTTACATCCGATCTCGCCCGACGTGTCTGGGAGCATCGCGAAGGCGCAGTCCCCGGCTTCACCAAGCGCTACGGACTGAAAACCCTCGTGTGGTACAGCCGCTTCGACGACATCCGCCAAGCCATTCAGCAAGAAAAGAACATGAAGCACTGGCCGCGCGCCTGGAAGGTGCAGGCCATTCACCGCATGAATGTGTACTGGAACGATCTATATGAAACGATCGGCTGAAACGTGGGTGGCCGGGTCAAGCCCGGCCATGACGGTGATGATCCCGAAAGGCCGCCCTCTTTCGTCATGGCCGGGCTTGACCCGGCCACCCACGTTTCGCTTTAGCGTTGCCCTCTCCTGCCGCGACCGTCGAGCCTGACCATGTCCAAGCGTGACTATTACGACGTCCTCGGCGTCCCCAAATCGGCCGACGAGGCCGCGTTGAAATCGGCGTTCCGCAAGCTCGCCATGCAGCACCACCCGGACAAGAACCCGGGCAACAAGGACGCCGAGCTCAAGTTCAAGGAGATCAACGAGGCCTATCAGGTCCTTTCGGACCCCCAGAAGCGGGCAGCCTATGACCGGCTTGGCCATCGCGCTTTCGAGCAGGGCGGCGGCGGGTTTGATCCGG
>JAIXZF010000098.1 GCA_027489835.1 Hyphomicrobiales bacterium | reverse complement strand
GCCTCCGACGCGCTCGCCAACCTCGCCTCGGGCGGGGTCAAGGGCGGCGCGATGATCATCGTCGGCGAGGATTACGGCGAAGGCTCCTCGATCATGCAGGAGCGCAGCCACGCCTTCGCCATGAAGAGCCAGATCTGGCTCATCGATCCGAGGCCGAACCTGCCCAAGATCGTCGAGTGCGTGGCCAAAGGCTTCGAGCTCTCGGAAGCCACCAACACGCCGGTGATGCTGGAGGTGCGCATCCGCACCTGCCACGTCACCGGGCGCTTCAAAACAAAGGACAATGTGCGGCCCTCCTTCACGCTCAGGGACGCGCTGGAGAACCCGGTCCGCGACGTGAACCGCATCGTGCTGCCGCCGGCGAGCTATCTCCACGAGAAGGAGAAGATCGAGAAGAGGTGGCCCGCCGCAGTCAAGTTCATCGAGGAGCACAAGCTCAACGAATTCTTCGAGGGCGAGCTCTCCGACATCGGCGTCATCATGCAGGGCGGCATGTACAATACCGGCCTGAGGGCGCTCGAGCTGCTCGGCCTCGCCGACGCCTACGGCCAGCCGCGCGTGCCGCTCTACGTGCTCAACGTCACCTATCCGCTGAGCGAAAGCGAGGTGACGCGCTTCGCCGCCGGCAAGCGTGCGGTGCTGATCGTCGAGGAAGGTCAGCCCGAATTCCTCGAGCAGGCCATCTCAACCATCCTGCGGCGCGCCGACATCCAGACGAAGGTGCACGGCAAGGACATGCTGCCCATGGCCGGCGAATACACCGGCCAGGTGGTGAAGGAGGGCATGGGCAAGTTCGTCCGCACCTATCACCCCGGCCTCGCACAGGGCTCACTCGCCAACCCCGGCGACAACCGGCTGAAGGCCGCGCTCGCGGCGCTGGACGGCAATGTCCATGGCCGGCCGCCCTCCTTCTGCACGGGCTGCCCGGAGCGGCCCATCTTCACCGCGATGAAGCTGGTGGAGCGTGAACTCGGCAAGCACCACGTCTCCTGTGACATCGGCTGCCACCTGTTCTCGATCCTGCCGCCCTTCAACATCGGCGCGACCACGATGGGCTACGGGCTTGGCGGCGCGGGCGCGGCGGCGTTCAACGTGAAGGGTCCGGACAGACCGTCCAAGCGCTCCATCGCGATCATGGGCGATGGCGGATTCTGGCATAACGGGCTGGTATCGTCTGTCGGCAACGCCGTATTCAACAAGGCGGACGGCGTCATCATCGTCGTCGACAACGGCTATTCCGCCGCAACCGGCGGGCAGGATATCCTGTCATCGCACCACAGCAACGACCGGCGATCGACGCAGAACTCGATCGAGACGGCCGTGCGCGGCATCGGCGTGACCTGGGCGCGGACGCTGCCGAACACCTACGACCTCAAGACCATGATGGGCACGCTGCGCGAGGCGCTCACGACGCCTGCCGAGGGGCCGAAAGTCATCGTCGCGCAGTCGGAATGCATGCTGAACCGGCAGCGGCGCGAAAAGCCGATCACGGCGAAGGCGATCTCCGACGGCAAGCGCATCGTCCGCGAGCGCTATGGCGTCGATGCCGACACCTGCACGGGCGACCATTCCTGCATGCGGCTTTCCGGCTGCCCCTCGCTGACGCTGGCGCCGAACCCCGACCCGCTCCGCAAGGACCCTGTGACGAAGGTCGTAAACTCCTGCGTCGGCTGCGGGCTGTGCGGGGAAGTGGCCCACGCGGCGATCCTTTGCCCCAGCTTCTACCGCGCCTCGATCATCAACAACCCGACGCGCTGGGACCAGATCAAGGCCGGCATCAGGGCCAGGGTCATCGGCTTCCTGCAGCGCAGGCTCGGCGGCACAGGCCCCGCGGCGGCGGAGGCATGACGAGGCCATGAACGCCCAGAGCCGCCAGCCGACAGCGACCAGCCCCGCTAGCGTGCGCGCGATCCGCATCGCCGTGCTGGCGATGGGCGGCGAAGGCGGCGGTGTGCTGGCCAACTGGCTGGTCGATCTCGGCGAAGCCAATGGCTATCAGGCGCAGATGACCTCGGTGCCCGGCGTCGCCCAGCGCACCGGGGCGACGATCTACTATGTCGAGATGTTTCCGGAGGCGGCGCTCCAGGGGCGCGAGCCGGTGCTGGCGCTGATGCCGGTGCCGGGCGATGTCGACGTGGTCGTCGCGTCCGAGCTGATGGAGGCGGGCCGCGCCATCCAGCGCGGCATCGTCACGCCGGACAGGACCACGCTCGTCGCCTCCACCCACCGGGTCTACGCCATCGCCGAGAAGATCGCGCTGGCCGATGGCCGCGTCGACGAGGCGGCGCTGATCGACGCCTGCCGGGCAGCGGCGGCCAAGCTCATCGCCTTCGACATGCAGGCCGTTGCAGAACGGACCGGCTCGGTGATCTCGGCGGCGCTGTTCGGCGCGCTCGCGGCATCGGGCACCCTGCCCTTCTCGCGCGCCGACTTCGAGGCCACGATCCGGCGCGGCGGGGTCGGTGTCCATGCCTCGCTGCGCGCCTTCACGGCGGCTCATGATGCGGCCAACGGCGAGACGCCGAACCTCGAACCCGTTCCGCTCGGCCAGCCCGTCACCGCATTCGACGCGGCCGCACTGTCGGCGGAAGCGGCCAGGCTGTTCCCGCGCAAGGCGATGGCCACCATCGAGGCCGGCATTGCGCGCTGCCTCGATTTCCAGGACCTCGCCTATGCCAGGCTCTATCTCGAGCGGCTGAAGCCCGTGGCCGAGGTGGAGCGCCAGCATGGCGACGGCACGGCCATCGTGCTCACCGAAACGGCGCGCCATCTCGCTCTCGGCATGACATTCGAGGACCCGATCAGGGTGGCGGAACTGAAGATCCGCGCCTCCCGCTTCGAGCGCGTCGCGGCGGAGGTCGGCGTGCGCGAAGGCCAGATCCTGCAGATCCGCGAATACATGCACCCGCGCCTGCAGGAAATCGCGGAGACGGTGCCCGCGCCGCTCGGGCGGCTGTTTCTGCGCAAGGGCCCGATCAGGACTGCCATCGAAAACCTCACATCCTCGGGCCGCATCGTCGAGACGACCTCGATCAGGGGCTTCCTGACGCTCTGGATGGTGGCGAAGCTGAAGCGCTGGCGGCGCGCCTCGCTGCGCTTCAAGGCCGAGCAGGAGCGGCTGGAGGCCTGGCTCGACGCCATCCGCGCCATCGCCGAGCGCGACGTGGCCCTCGCCGCAGAGGTCGCCGAGCTGCGCAATCTGGTGAAGGGCTACAGCGACACCCATGCGCGTGGCCTCGCCAACTACACCGCCATCATGAGCGTGCTGCCGAAGCTGACGGGCTCGGGCGCGGCGGGCGAGCTCGCGAAGCTGCGCAAGCTCGCGCTCATGGACGACACGGGGGCGCGGCTGGCTGAAGCCATCGCCGCGCTCGAGATCAACGCAGGCTGAAACGCCACAGAGGAGGAGACGGACCATGACCATGATCGATCGCCGCAGCCTGATGAAAATGGGCGCGGGAGCCGGCGCCCTCGCCGCGCTCGGCGTCCCCGCCGAAGTGCTGGCGCAGGCCGCCGCCCGCGGGCAGCTCACCCTCGCCTTCCCGGCGGACGTGCCGACCTGGGACCCGAACGCCCGCACGCTCGCGGCCGTTCAGTCGCTCTACAAGCTGGTGTTCGACCAGCCGCTGACGCAGAACCCGGACGTCAGCATCAAGCCGGCCCTCGTCACCAAATGGACGCTGGAGAACCCGACGACCCTGGCGCTTGATCTGCGCTCCGACGTGGTTTTCCATGACGGCACGCCGATGACCTCGGCCGATTTCCGCTTCTCTTTCTTCGAGCGCGCCAAGCTGCCGGTGCCCGAGGGCGGGCGCCGGCTCGACACCGGCTTCATCTGGCGCAAGGTGACCGACATCGAGACGCCGACCCCGACCCGCGCGATCATGAAATTCTCCGAGCCAATGCCCTCGGCGGTAGCCTGGCTCGCCTTCCTGTGCAGCTTCGTGGTGCCGAAGGCCTATGTGGAGCGCGTTGGCCTCGCGGAGTTCGTTGCCAAGCCGGTCGGCACCGGTCCTTACAAGCTGGTCGAATACCAGCAGGGCGCACGCATCGTGCTCGAAGCGAATGATCGCTACTGGGACGGCAAGCCGGCCATCGGCCGCGTCACCATCGAACTGGTGCGCGATCCGACTGCCCGCGTCGCGGCCTTCGAGAGCCGCCGCGCCGACGTCGCCGTCGACGTTCCGATCCGCGAGGCGCAGAGGCTGGCAACACAGCCCGGCGTGAGCGCGAGGCTCGATCCTATCGCCGACATCATGCTGCTGCAGATCACCAAGAATGGCGGCTTCGCGGATGACCGGGCGCGGCTCGCGGCGCACCACGCCATCGACAAGGTGGCGATCTCGCGCGCCCTGTTCGGCGGCGCGGCCACGCCCATCTCGGTTCCCGCGGCCAAGGGCACGCCGGGTTATCCGCCGAACTACGATTTCGCGTTCAGCGTGGAGCGCTCTCAGGCGCTGCTGCGCGAAATCGGCCACTCCGCCCAGAACCCGCTTTCGATCAAGTTCGCCTCGTCCAACGGCGCCTTCCCGAACGATTTCGAGATGGCGCGCGCCATCGTGCAGATGTGGCGGCGGGTCGGCATCAACGCCGATCTCGAGCCCATCGAGCTGTCGGTCTATCAGGAGCGGCTGAGGGCCGGCACGCTGCCGGAAGCCACGCTGTTCTCCTGGGGCAATGCGGTGGGCGATCCGGAAATGTATGGCGGCTACCTGCTCGATCCGAAGTCGATCTTCTCGGCCTTCAAGACGGACGAGATGGCCCCGCGCATCCAGCCGCTGCTCACCGAGACGGACGAGGCCAAGCGCATCCAGGGCTACCGCGACGCGCACCAGTTTGCGGCCGAGCGGGGCTTCACCATCCCGCTGCTGCAGACGGTGAAGACCATCGTGCATCGCAACGAGGTGGCGGTGACGAAATACGACAATGGCTGGATCCTGCCGCACACCTGGTCCTTCAAAGCCTGACGACCAAAGCCGCGCAGGCTGCACAAGCCCGCGCGGCCCTTATTTGAGCCATTCCGGATCGACATGGCCTTTCTCGCCCTCCAGCTCCTGTTCAGACGCCTGCTGCTCGCGCTGCCGATCCTGCTCTGCGTCTCGGCGCTGGTGTTCGGCATCCTGAGGCTGCTGCCGGCCGATCCGGTGGCGATGTCGCTACCGCCCGGAGCGACGGCCGAAGATTACGAGAAACTCAAGCAGGCCTTCGGGCTCGACCGCTCGCTGATCACGCAATACGGGATCTGGCTCGGCAAGTTGCTGAGCGGCGACCTCGGCGGGTCGATCTTCTTCCGGAGGCCCGTCTCCGAACTCGTCTGGGTGGCGCTGCCGGCGACGCTGGAGCTGGTGGCGCTCAGCCTCTTCCTCGGCATCTCCGTCGGCGTCGGCGGCGGGCTCGCGATGTTCGCGTTGCGCGGGGGGCTTGGGGAACAGGCGCTCGACGGCGCGACGACGGCGATGATGGCCATCCCCGAATTCCTCTGGGCCATCCTGCTCATCCTTCTGGTCGGGGTGAGCCTCCAATGGCTGCCCTTCATCGGGCGGCTGGGGCCCGGCATCCAGCTGCCGCCCACGATCACGGGCTTTCTCCTGATCGACAGCCTGCTGGCGGGCCGCTTCGCGACGTTCGGCAGCGCCTTCACCCATCTGCTGCTGCCTTCCATCGCGCTGGCGATCGGGCTCGCGCCGCTGGTGATGCGCGTGCTGCGCTCATCCCTGCTCGAGACGGCGCAGGACGATTACGTCACCCAGGCGCGGCTGCGGGGCATCTCCGAAAACCGAATTCTGGTGCGCCACGCCCTTCCCAACGCCGCGCTGCCGACCATCAGCCTGATCGGGGTGCAGGGCGGCTTCATGTTCGGCGGCACGGTGCTGGTGGAGATGATCTTCGCCTATCCGGGGCTGGGCAACCTGATGGTGGACGCCGTGCGCAACCATGATCTGCCGGTGATCCAGGCGGTGGCGCTGATCTATTGCGTGCTCGTGCTCGGCATCAACGCGGTGGTCGATGTCGCCTATCTCGCGGTCAATCCGCGCCTCAGGCTGGCGGGCGCGCGATGAGGCTTTCGCCCCGCGCCCGCGCCGCCTGGCTGCGCTGCCTCACCGATCCGCGCGTGGTCACAGGCGGGCTGCTGATCCTGAGCATCGCGACGCTCGGGCTGCTGGCGCCCTGGATCGCGCCGCACGATCCGCAGGAGCAGGACCTCCTCGCCACGCTCATGCCGCCGGCATGGGCTGTCGGCGGCGAGGCGCGCTTCCCGTTCGGCACCGACACGCTGGGCCGCTGCATTGCCTCGCGCCTGCTCTACGGCGCAAGGATCGCGCTCTACGTCTCGGTGACGGCGGCGACCGGCGCCATGCTCCTCGGCACGCTGCTCGCCATCCTCGCGGCCTATTTCGGCGGATGGGTGGACTGGCTCATCAGCCGGGCCGTCGATGTCTGGATGGCGTTTCCGCCGGTCGTGCTGGCGCTCATCCTGCTGGTCGGCATGGGCGCGGGCGTCAACAAGGTCATCCTCGCCATCATCCTCATCGACTGGACGCGGTTTTGCCGCGTCATCCGCTCCGAGGCGCTCGTCGTGATGGTCCGAGACTACATCGCCGCGGCCAGGCTGGCCGGCTTCGGCCATCGCCAGATCATGCTGAAAGAGATGCTTCCCGCGATGATCCCGCTTGTCATCACCATGATGTCGATCGAGATGGGCATTGCGGTCATCGTCGAGGCCATCATGTCCTTCGTCGGGCTCTCGGTGGAGCCCGACGTGCCGGCCTGGGGCGTGATGATCGCCGATGCGCGGCAGACCATGCATCAGGCGCCCTGGGGCGTGATCCTGCCCGTGGGCGCGATCTTCCTCACGGTGCTGGGCTTCAACCTGCTGGGCGACGGGCTTAGGCGCGCGCTCGACGCGCGGCTGGTGCTCAGCCGCGCAGTGGCCACGCCATGACCCTGACGGCGCGGGGCCTCACCGTCAGCGCCACGCTCGGCGGCAAGCGCATCGACGTGCTGCGCGATCTCGACTTCGCCATCGCGCCGGGCAAGGTGCTGGGGCTGGTCGGCGAGTCCGGCGCAGGCAAGAGCATGATCGGGCGCGTCTTGGCCCGTTCGCTGCCGCCCGGCTTTTCCGTGACATCCGGGCGGCTCGATTTCCTGCGGCCGGATGGGGAGAGCCGCGACCTGGTGACGGTCCCGGGGCCGGAGCTGTCCCGCCTGCTCGGCGACCGCATCGCCTTCATTCCGCAGGAGCCGCTGACGGCGCTGAACCCGCTGATGACCATCGAGGCGCAGTTCGGCGAGCATCTGGAGCGGCTGGGCCTGCCCGCGTCGCGGCGCAGGGCACGGATCGTCGAGGCGTTGGCCGAGGTGAGGCTGCCCGCGCCGGAGACGTTGCTGGAGCGCTTCCCCTTCCAGCTCTCGGGCGGGCAGTGCCAGCGCGTGCTCATCGCCATGGCCTTCGCCAGCGAGCCCGCGCTCGTGGTGGCGGACGAGCCGACGACCGCGCTCGACGTCTCGACGCAGGCCACCATCGTGCAGATCATGCGGCGGTTGCAGCGTGAGCATGTGACGTCGCTGCTGTTCATCACCCACGACCTCAGGCTCGCGGCCCGCGTTTGCGACGACATCCTCGTGCTCTATGCCGGCGAGGTGGTGGAGCGCGGCCCCGCGCGCGCGGTGTCGCAGGCGCCGCGCCATCCCTATACGCGGGCCTTGCAGGCCGCGAACCCGCCGCTGGACGGGCCGCTGACGCGGCTCGTGACGCTGCCCGACCAGATGCCGGGTCTTGCCGCCTTCGCCAATCTTCAGGGATGCCGTTTCGCCCCGCGTTGCCCCACCCGCGACGCAGGCTGCGCGGCATCGTCTCCCACGCTCCGCGAGGTGGCGCCTGGCCATTTCGTGCGTTGCGCCGATGCCTGCTCGGTCGCGGCGCCGGCCGCGCCCGCGGTGCTGCGCCGGCTCGAGGCCGCCAGCAGCGGAGTGCCCGTGCTCGTGGTGGAGAACGTTGCCAAGCGCTTCGCCGGCAAGCGCGACTGGCTGGGCCGGCGCTCGGCCGGGGTCGATGCTGTGAAGAGCGCAAGCCTCACCGTTAGGCCAGGCGAGTTCGTCGGCGTCGTGGGCGAGTCCGGCTCGGGCAAGTCGACGCTGGCGCGGCTCATCATGGGGCTGGAGACGCCGACCGGAGGCCGCGTGCTCGTCGACGGGCAGGACGTGACGCAAGGCGGGCGCGAGACCCGGGCCATCCGGCTCGGCGCGCTGCAGATGGTGTTCCAGGATCCGCAATCGGCGCTCAATCCGCGCCGGCCGGTCGAGCGGCTGGTGACGCAGACCATGGAAGCGAAGGGCTCGAACGCCAGCGAGGCCCAGCGGCTGGAGCGCGCGCGCGAGCTGCTGCGCGAGACGGGGCTGCCGCCCGAACTGATCGACCGCTATCCCTCGCAGCTCTCTGGCGGCCAGAAGCAGCGCGTCAACATTGCCCGTGCGCTGTGCGTGACGCCGCGCCTGCTGGTGGCGGACGAGATCGTCTCGGGCCTCGACGTGTCGGTGCAGGCGCAGATCCTCAACCTCCTGCTCGACCTCAGGGCCGAGCGCGGCGTGGGGCTGGTGTTCATCTCCCATGACCTCGCCGTGGTGCGCTATCTGTGCTCGCGGATGATCGTAATGCGGCACGGGCTGGTGGTCGAGGAAGGCGAGACGGAAGCCATCTTCGCCGCGCCAAAGCACGCCTACACCCGCGCGCTGATGGCCGCCGCCCCGCCAGACGATCTCGACCGGCCCTGGCCGCCGGACGCCGCCGCGCTCGCGGCGGCAGAGGGATGAGCGGCCTCGGCGCGGCCGATCAGGCCAGCGCTGCGGCGATGCGCTCCAGCGCCTGCCTGAGCTGGGCGGGATCGCGGCAGATGCACATCCTGAGATGGCTCGCAGCGGAGGCGCCGAACAGCGCGCCGGGGGCCAGCCCCACATGGGCCTGTTCCAGGATGCGCATGCAGGCCTTGCGCGAGTCGGGCTCGCTCCTGAGCGTGAAGAACACATACATGCCGCCGCGCGGCTTTTTCGGCAGCACCACATCGGGGACCGCCGACAGCACCTCGTAGGCGAGGTCGACGCCCTCCCGGCAGCGCGAGCGCATCGTCTCGACGAGGTCTTCGCCCTCGGTGATGGCGGCTGCTGCCGCAGCCTGCAGGATGCCGGCGGTGCCGGAATTCATGTACTGCGTCATCGCCGCCAAGGCGCCCGCCACGGAGGGCGGATGCGTCACCCAGCCCACGCGCCAGCCGGTCATGGCCCAGGCCTTGGAAAAGCTGTTGACCGTCATGACCAGATCTTCCGGCTCCGCGAAGGACAGGATGGAGGGCGCGGCCTGCCCTTCGAAATAGAGCCGGTTGTAGACCTCGTCGGAGATGATCCAGATGCCGCGCTCGCGGCTGAAGGCGACGAGATCGCGGAAGTCCTGCGCGCTCGCCACCCAGCCATGCGGGTTCGACGGCGTGGACAGAACGATGGCGCGGGTGCGCGCGTCGCACGCCCGCGCCACCGCCGCCATGTCGAGCCGCCAGTCGCCATCGACCATGGCCATGGGCACAGGCCGCGGCTGCGCACCGACGAGGTGGATCAGGTTGGCGATGTTCGGCCATTGCGGCTCGAGATGGACGGCGTTCTGGCCGAGGTCGAGGATCAGCGACAGCGCCATCAGCAGCGCCTGCATGCCGCCGGGCGTGACGGTCGAGCGGTCGAGGCCGATGGGTACGCCGTGCAGCTTCGACTGGTAGTCGGACAGCGCTTTCGTCAGCGGCGCGTGGCCGTGCATGTCGGGGATGTAGAAGGTCAGCCCCGCATCGAGCGCGGCCTTGGCCGCGTCGCGGATGAAGGGAGGGGTGACCAGATCGCCCTCGCCATACCAGAGCGGGATGACGTCGCCGATCTCGCGGGCGCGGATTGCGAGCTCCGCGATGTTCTCGGTCGAGAGATCGAGCACCTGCGGGCGGATGGAGCGGCGCGCCGGCTCGAGCGGATCGTTGCGCAGGGCGAGATGGGCGGAGGCGGGTGAGGTCATGACGGCAACCGGATCGGGCTCAGGGCTTCAGGCGGGGAACTCGCGGCGCAGGCTTTCCCAGCGGCGGCCGGTCTCGCGGCCCCCTTCGAGATGGCCCTCGGGCGCGAAGATGTAGGGCGGGCGCGGAGGGCCGCTCCGAACAAGGCCGGACCCCTGGATGCGGGCGTGTGCGATGGGGATGTTGTAGTCGACGAAGTTCTCGAGCTTGCCGCCCGGGAACATCGGGGCCTGCGCCCAGGCCATGCGCGCCGAGATGGCTTCGGCGCGCGCCCAATCCTGCGCAGCCACGGCCTTCGCCAGAGCCGCCAGCGGCTCGGGGCCGTCAGCCGCGTTGCCGGTCCAGCAGGCCAGCGCCTCATCGGGAAAGGCGCGGGCCAGCGCGCACCATTGCGTGTCCAGCGGCAGGATGCGCATGCGCCCCTCGACAGCCTTAAGATCATCGCCGATGGCCGGCCCGCCGATGTGCTTGGCGCCGATGATCGCCGGGATGCGGCTGAGTTCCGCGTAGGTCTCGGTGGCGATCTTGGCCTTGAAGGCGAACTGGTTGTCGTAGAGCACGAAGGGCACGCCCGGCAGCGCCTCGGCGAGGTCGGCATAGTAGCGGACGGTCGAGGGCGCATCGAGCGACATCCACATCGGCCGGCCGAGAAAGAGCCCGTCCGCGCCGGCATCGAGCACCAGCCTGGCCCGGTCGATCGTCTCGCGCGTGTTGAGCGTGGTGACGCCGGCGAAGAGCAGGCCCCTGCCCTTCAGCGTGCCGGCGATGCAGGCCGCGAAATCGCGCTGCTCATGGGCGAGCAGCGTCGCGCCCTCGCCGAGGCTGCCATTGGTGAGCAGGATGCGGACGCCGCCCTCGACCACCATCGAGACCATGGCGGCGGTGGAGTCGAGATCGACCGAGTTCCGGCAGGACCAATGGTCGGCATCCGGCGTGGAGGGGGTTGGCACCATGCCGAGGATGCCGACGAGATCGGCCGGCGAGAGCTTGGGAAGGAACGACATCGGGCAACCTTGGCGCGGGGCAATGCCAGCCTTCGTAACGCATCGGGCCGCGCGCGAAGAGAGGGCGCGACGCCTTGTCATCATGCGCCGCTCAAGGGCCTGTGGATGGCCCCGGGTTTACACCGACATGCGGCGGCGAATTTCGTTCTCGTCCATGCTGGCGCGGGTGCCCGACAGCGTGACCTCGCCGCGATCCATGACGTGCCATTGGTCGGCGAGCTCTCGCGCGAAGTCGAAATACTGCTCGACCAGCACGATGGCCATGCCGCCGCGATCGCGAAGCCAGGAGATGGTGCGCCCGATGTCCTTGATGATCGAGGGCTGGATGCCCTCGGTCGGCTCGTCGAGCACGAGCAGCTTCGGCCGTGTGACGAGCGCACGTGCGATGGCGAGCTGCTGCTGCTGGCCGCCGGAGAGATCGCCGCCGCGCCGGCCGAGCATGGATTTGAGCACCGGAAACAGCTCGAACAGCTCTTCGGGAATGTGCCGGTCGGCGCGCTTGAGCGGCGCAAAACCGGTTTCCAGGTTTTCCTTGACGCTCAGCAGCGGGAAGATCTCGCGCCCCTGCGGCACATAGGCGATGCCGAGGCGGGCCCGGTCCTCCGGGCGTCGGCCCGCGAGGTCGACGCCGTCGAGCGCGACCTTGCCGCCCGAGAT
>JAIXZF010000423.1 GCA_027489835.1 Hyphomicrobiales bacterium | reverse complement strand
TTTTCGGCGGTGGCGAAGCGCTGCCCTTCATCAGGGAATGGCAGCCGCTGGAGCTGGATTTCATGGGCCTGTTGAGCCTCGCGCTGCTGGCCGCGCTCCTCGTCGGCCTCGCCTTCGACACGCGCCAGAACATCATGCGCATCGTGCTCATCGCGGTCTTGGGCTGGTTGATGGTGCGCCATGCCCGCTTCGCCATGGTCTTCGCCTTCACCGCCCTGCCCATCGCGGCCGCGCCGCTCGCCGCCAGCTTCCCCCGGCTGGCGTCCCGGCTCCAGGGCCGGTTGACGGTGCCGGTCTGGTTCGCCGCCGCGGCCAGCCTCGTCATCATCCTCGGCTGCGCCCTCATGGCTCCGGCGCCGAGGCCGAGCGCCGCGACGACGCCCGCGGCCGCGCTCGAGGCGGCCCGCCGCGCAGGGCTGGCCGGCCCTGTCCTCAACTCCTACGATTTCGGCGGGTACCTCATCGCGCAGGGGGTCCCGACCTTCATCGACGGGCGCACCGACCAGCTGTTCCTCGGCGGCTTCCTCGGCGCGTTTTCCCGCGCCCATGACGGCGCCGCCCCCGCCCCGCTCCTCGCGCTGGCCGCCCGCCATGGCGCGACCTGGGCGATGGTCGAGGCCAACTCGCGCGCCGCGGGCCATTTCGACGCCGCCGGCTGGACGCAAGTGCACCGCGATCCCGTCGCCGCCGTCTTCGCCGCGCCGGGAGCAGCCCGGTGAGCCAGATCGACGCGAGCCTCGCTGGCGCCGCCAGCCCGGCGGCTGAGGCCAGCCTTGTCCAGCCCCGGCTCTTCGGCCTCGCCCTGTTCGGCATCTTCCTCGTCGCGGTGCTGCTGACCTGCAACCTGCTCGGCGATCCCGACACGCACTGGCACGTCGCCACCGGCCGCTGGATCATCGAGAACCGCGGCTGGCCGACGCAGGACGGCTTTTCCCACACTTTCCTCGGCCAGCCCTGGATCGCCAAGGAGTGGCTGTCGCAGGTGGTCATGCACGGGGCCTACGCCGCGGCCGGCTGGCCGGGCGTCGCATTCCTCGGCGCCGCGGCGATAGCCGGCAGCCTCGCCGCGCTCGCCGGCTGGCTGTCGCGCCGGCTCGCGCCGCTCATGGTCGCCAATCTCGTCCTGCTCGTGTTCCTGCTGTCCAGCGCCTCGCTCCTCTCGCGCCCCCATGTCGTCGCGCTGCCTCTGATGATGATCTGGGTTCTCGGCGTGCTCGATGCCGCCGAGCGCGGCGAGGCGCCGGGCTGGCTGCTCGTTCCGGTGATGCTGCTCTGGGCCAACGCCCATGCGGGCTACACCATCGGCTTCGTCATCGCCGGCGTCCTCGCCTTGGAGGCGATGCGCGCGGCCGGGCCGCGCTGGTTGCCCACGGCGCTGCGCTGGGGCGCGGTGCTGGGCGCCGCCTTCCTCGCCTCCTGCCTGACGCCCTATGGCTACGAGGCCCTGCTGGTCACGCAGAAGCTGTTCGCCGGCGGCGGGCGCGAGGCCATTGCCCATGTCGAGGAATGGCGCAGCATCGAGTTCGACCTGCCCGGCGTCGTCGGCGTCCTTCTGCTCGTGCTGCTGCTGGCCGGGCTCGCGCTGCAGCCCTGGCGCAACGTCTTCCGCATTGCGCTCGTCGTCATCCTCGGCTGGATGATGGTCCGGCATGCCCGCTTCGCCCTGCTCTTCGCCTTCGCCGCCGTTCCCATCGCCATGGGCGCCATCGCGGCAGGCCCCCTCGGCGCGCGGCTGGCCGCCGCCTCCTCGCCCGCCAGCCGCCTGCGGCCGGGCTTTGCGGCCATCTTCGCCGCCGCCACGATCGCGCTGGGCGCGGCCCTCTCGCCCACGGTAAAGATCAACCCGGAGACCACGCCGGTCGAGGCGCTGGAGGCGGCGCGCCGGCTCGGGCTCGTCGACGAGGGCCGCGTTTACAACACCTACAATTTCGGCGGCTACCTGATCGCCCAGCGCGTGCCCACCTTCATCGACGGCCGCACCGACCAGCTCTTCCTCGGCGGATTCTTCGACACCTTCGTGCGCACCCGCAGGCCGGAGGCGCGGGCGGAGTTCCTCGAGCACCTGCGGCGCCACAACGTGAGCTGGGCCCTGGTCAAGACCGGCTCGCCCGAGGCGCGCAACCTCGAGGCCGCCGGCTGGGTCGCCCGCCATTCCGACGAGATTGGCCTCGTGCTGACCCCGCCGTCGAACTGAGCGTCCCCCGCGAGGCCGATGGCGCGAATGGCCTTTGCGCTTGCCGGGCTTTCGCCTAGCTTCTCGGGCCAAGAGGAACGCTCAACGAAAGTGAAGCCAAGAATGGCCGCTACAGACTTCTCGCTCGCGGCGACGCGGCGCACTTTGTGGTCCGCCCTGCTCGATGCCGTCTCCCGGCACGGCAAGACCAAGGTCATCCTCGAAGATCCCGAGCGCCAGCCCCTGACCTTCGGCAGGCTCGTGCTCGGCGCGCTCGTGCTGGGCGCCAAGCTCCGTGACGCCACGCTCGAGGCCGAGCGGGTCGGCGTGCTGCTTCCCAACGTGCAGGGCATCGCCGTGACCCTGTTCGGCCTGACGGCATATGGGCGCGTGCCCGCCATGCTGAACTTCACCGCCGGCGTGAAGAACCTGCGCGCGGCCTGCAAGGTCGGCGGCATCCGCACCGTCGTCACCTCGAAGCGCTTCGTCGATCAGGGCAAGCTCGACGACGTGGTGCATGCGCTCGCCGAGACCTGCCGCATCATCTACCTCGAGGATGTCCGAAAGCAGATCACCAGCCTCGACAAGATCAAGGGCCTGCTGCGCAGCTTCACGCCGCGCTCGAACAGCGGCGCCAGGCTCGATCCCGACTCCGAGGCCGTGCTCCTCTTCACCTCCGGCACGGAAGGCACGCCCAAGGGCGTCGCCCTCTCACACGCCAATCTGGTCGCGAACGCCTCGCAGATCTTCGCCCATGCCGAGGGCATCCTCAGCTCCGGCGACACGGTGATGAACCCGCTGCCCGTGTTCCACTCCTTCGGCCTCACCGCAGCACTGCTGATGCCCCTGCTCAACGGTATGAAGGTGGTGATGTATCCGAGCCCCCTGCACTACAAGCAGGTGCCGAAGCTCATCGCCGACACAGGCTGCACGGTTCTGTTCGGCACCGACACCTTCCTGCAGGGCTATGCCCGCGCCGCCGATGACGGCGAGCTGTCCTCGATCCGCTTCGTCATCGCCGGCGCCGAGCGCGTGAAGGACGAGACCCGCCGCATGTGGGCGCCCTTCGGCGCCACCATCTGCGAGGGCTATGGCTGCACCGAATGCGCGCCCGTGCTGGCCTGCAACACGATCGGCGACGGCGCGAAGGCAGGCACGGTCGGCCGCCTTCTGCCGGGCATCGAACACAGGCTCGAGCCGGTCGAGGGCATCGACACAGGCGGGCGCCTCATGGTCCGGGGCCCCAACGTGATGCTGGGATACCTCCTGGCGGACCAGCCGAACACCCTCGTGGCGCCGCAGGATGGCTGGCACGACACCGGAGACATCGTCGACGTCGACGAGGCCGGCTTCGTGGCCATCAAGGGCCGCGCCAAGCGCTTCGCCAAGCTCGGCGGCGAGATGATCTCTCTGGCCGCGGTCGAGAGCATGGTGTCCGGGCTCTGGCCGGGCCACAACCACGTGGTCATTGCCCTGCCCGATCCGCGCAAGGGCGAGCAGCTCGTCCTCGTCACCGAGAAGCCCGACGGCGACCGCAAGGCGTTGCTCAAGGAAGCGCAGGCGCAGGGTTACCCCGAGCTGTGGATTCCGCGCGCGCTCCTGGTCACGCAGGCCATTCCGGTGCTCGGCTCGGGCAAGGTGGATTACACCGCGACGCGCGACCTGGCCCAGACCATGCGCGCCTTGCTTTGAGGCGGCGCGGCGCGCTAACGCTCTGACGGACGGCGCGCGTCGCCGCGCGGACATGGCGAAACTGGTAGACGCAAGGGACTTAAAATCCCTCGGCCTCAAAAACCGTGCGGGTTCGACCCCCGCTGTCCGCACCATTGCCCGCCCCGGGCTCAGCCCGGAGCCGCGCGCCAGCCATAGATCCAGCCATAGCGGCGGCGCATGCCGTCGTCGCCCAGCCGCCTGAGCGCGATGTCGCGCGCGAAGGCGAGCGGGAAGCCGGCATGGTACATCCGGCCATTGCCGCGGGCCACGTCCTGCACCCTGGCGGCCCTCGGCCCTCGCAGTGCGGCGAAGCGCGCCAGGGCCGCCTCCACCGCGCCGGCCTCAGGCGAGGCCAGCGCCGGGGCGAGCAACTGGGCCAGCACGCCGGAATCCTCGATGGCAAGCGCCGCGCCCTGCGCAAGGAAGGGCAGCACCGGATGCGCCGCGTCGCCGATGAGCGCGATGCGCCCGATCGCCATGCGCGAGGGAGCGCGGTCCGCCAGAGACCAGACCTGCCAGGACGGCGCGGCCTCGACCAGCGCTTTCAGCGGCGCCGCCGCGCTCCGGGCGAAGCCGAGTATGGAGGCCGCATCGCCGGGGCGCGACCACTCGGCCGCCTTCTCCTGCCCGGCGCGGATCACGACGAGGTTGATCTCGCGCCCGCAGGCCACCGGATAATGCACCGCATGGCCCTGTCGGCCGAGCCAGAGATTGACAGCCGCGCGCCGTGCCGCCTCGGGCGCCGCTGCCGCCGGCACCAGCGCGCGCCATGCTTCGTAGCCGAGGAACCGGGGCTCCGCCGCGTCTCCGGTCAGCCCGCGCGCGGCCGACCATAGCCCGTCTGCGCCGATGGCGACCGCAGCCTCGATCGTCTCGGCCTGGCCCCTTTCCGTTGTCAGAGTCGCGCTGACGCCGTCGGAATGCTGGGACAGGGCCGTGAGGCTGCGCCCGACAAGAAGCCGCACGCCGGGCGTCATGCGCAGCGCGTCGAGCAGCGCGGTCTGCAGGTCCGCCCGGCGAATGGTGAGGAAGGGCGCGCCGTCGGCCTCCGGCGCTTCGTTCATCGGCATGCCGGCGAAGGGCGCAGCCTCGTGCCAGCGCCTGATGTCGAGCCGCTTCGGCATCACGGCCATGCGCGCCACCTCGCCGGACAGCCCGAGCCGCTTCAGCACGCTCGTGGCGTTGGGCGAAAGCTGGATGCCGGCCCCGACCTCGCTGAAGCCCGCCCTGCGCTCGGCCAGGATGACGCTGGCGCCGGCCCGCGCAAGCGCGATGGCGACCGTCAGGCCCGCGATGCCGGCCCCGGCGACGAGGACGGGCTTTGCGCTCATGGGGATGATCGGCGGTCGGCGTTCCGGGCGGTCAGGCCGCGCGGATCGAATCGGCGGAGGCGAGCTCGCACGCGGCCGGCGCGGCATGGCCCGCGCCAAGCGCGGCATCGTAGCGGAACAGCGTGGAGCAGTAGGAGCAGATGATCTCGCTCTCGGCGCCCATGTCGAGGAAGACGTGCGGATGGTCGAAGGGCGGCAGCGCGCCGATGCACATGAATTCCTTCGATCCCACGCGGATCACGGCCTCGCCCACGGTGTTGTGGAAATGCGGAACGCCTTTCTCGGCCATGGTCTCGTCTCCTGGGCGGCGTGGCCGCCGCGATTTGCGCCGCACCATAGTGGCGGCGCATGGCCTGCGCCAGTGGCGAATGGCGGCATGGGACCAAGGTCGGGGCCGTCAAATCAGCTTCAGGCCCCTGAAACTCGCATGCCCGTCTCGGCCGACGATGATGTGGTCGTGGACCACGATGCCCATCGCCTTGGCGACATTCACCACCTCGCGGGTCATGCGCGCATCCGCGTCGCTCGGCGTGGGATCGCCCGAGGGATGGTTGTGCACCATGATGACGGCGGTGGAGGACAGCTCCAGCGCCCGCCGCACGATCTCGCGCGGGTAGACGGGCGTGTGGTCCACCGTGCCGACCTGCTGGACTTCATCCGC
Source organism: Hyphomicrobiales bacterium (assembly GCA_027489835.1). Classification (GTDB taxonomy): domain Bacteria; phylum Pseudomonadota; class Alphaproteobacteria; order Rhizobiales; family Beijerinckiaceae; genus Allobosea. The sequence goes on along the minus strand of JAIXZF010000423.1, from coordinate 4,751 downwards.
GATCAGCGCGTTCTTCTTGTCGAGAAACAGGATTCGGAACTGCTCGCGGGTCTCGAAGGCCATGGCCGCGCGGCAATACTCGATCACGGCGTTCCAGCTTCCCAGCACGGTTCGGCCCTTCACCTGGCCCTTGGCGAGGCGCAAGCCCGCCGCTGCCACGATCCGGAGGTCGACCGCCACGGCGTCGCCCACGCCGGGCACCTCGGTCAGCAGTTGCTGGGGCGCGGAGACCACCTGCGCGAACGAGCCGAAGCGGCGGATAAGCTCCTTGGCGATGGGCTTGACGTCGCGCCGGGGGATGGAGCGGAAGAGCACGAGTTCGAGCAGCTCGTAATCGGCCATCGCCTCCGCCCCGGAATGGCGGAAGCGCTCGCGCAGCCTGTCGCGATGGCCGGCATAGTGAGGCTCGTCAGTGCCGGCGGACATGGGGCGTCCCGCACTTCCCGAGCCCGTGCCGCGCCTCGGCGCGCGCCATCAGGCCTTGCCGATCGGATAGTCGAAGCCGGCCGGCGACAGGGTGAAGATCTCGACGCCGGTGTCGGTCACGCCCACCGTGTGCTCGAACTGCGCGGAGAGCGAGCGGTCGCGCGTCACGGCGGTCCAGCCGTCGCCCAATACCTTCACATGCGGCTTGCCCAGGTTGATCATCGGCTCGATGGTGAACAGCATGCCCGGCTCCATGCGCGGACCCTCTCCGCGCACGCCGTAATGCAGGATGTTCGGCGCGTCGTGGAAAAGCTGGCCGAGCCCGTGGCCACAGAAATCGCGCACCACCGAGCAGCGCTCGCCTTCGGCATAGCTCTGGATGGCGTGGCCGATGTCGCCCATGTGGGCGCCCGGCTTGACCGCCTCGATGCCGCGCATCAGGCTCTCATGGGTGATTTCGCAGAGCCGCTCGGATTTCCGCGCCAGCTGCCCGACCGCGTACATGCGGCTGGAATCGCCGTGCCAGCCGTCGACGATCAGCGTGTAGTCGATGTTGATGATGTCGCCCTCGCGCAGCGGCTTCTCGTCCGGCTGGCCGTGGCAGACCACATGGTTGATCGAGGTGCAGATCGAATAGCGGTAGCCGCGATAGTTCAGCGTCGCCGGATAGGCGCCGTGGTCCATGGCGAAGTCGAACATCAGGCGGTCGAGCGCGGCGGTGGTGACGCCGGGCTTCACATGCGCCGCGATCATGTCGAGGCCTTCCGCCACCAGCCGGCCGGCCTTGCGCATCGCCGCGAAGGCCTCGGCGCCGTGCCGCTTGATCTCGTTGGAGCGGCGGCGGGTCTGCACGGATGCGTCGGTGGTGGCCATGGTTCCGGCTGCCTCGTGCAGGGTCATGCAATGCGTCGCTGAGCCCCAATGTAGTCCCAGGGCCGCGCCGCGCAAGTCGGCCCGGCTACAAAGCGGGCGCGCCTGCCCCTTTATCGCCGCGCTTGCCGGTGCTAAGGCGCCCGGCATGACGTCGACGACACATCTGGCCGACACCCCGCCTTTCGGCGCGTTCGCCCCGCGGGGCTTCGTCGGCTGGGCGATCCAGCGCACCAGGGCCAGCACGCCAGCCTGGCTCAGCCGCCGTTGGGCCTATCTGCTGCGGCGCCTGGCCATCACCTGGCTGAGGGGCGCGCCCGTCGACACCGAGACGCTCGGCGCGCGGATGCGGGTCTATCCGCAGTTCAACATCTGCGAGAAGCGCGTCCTGTTCACGCCCCAGTTCTTCGATGCCGAGGAGCTCGCGCTTCTGGCCGGCGACGTGCGGGAAGGCTACCATTTCGTCGACATCGGCGCGAATGTCGGGGCGTATTCGCTGTTCGTCGCGGCCCGCGCCGGCGGCGGGGCCCGCATCCTCGCCGTGGAGCCCCAGCCGCGCGTGTTCGCCAAGCTGGCTTACAACATCGGCCTCAACCCGTTCGGCACGATCAAGGCCGTCGCCTGCGCCGTGGCCGACAAGGCGGGCGAGTTGACGCTCTTCCTCGACCCCGAGAACGAGGGCGAATCCAGCGTCAGGATGCTGCGTTCCTCAGCTAGCCATTCGGTGCGGGCGCCGGCCGTGCCGCTGCTGGATTTGCTGCGATCCGAGGGCTTTACGCGCGTCGACGGCATGAAGATCGACGTGGAAGGCGCGGAAGACTTGATCCTCGAGCCCTTCCTAACCTCGGCCCCGCGCGAGTTGTGGCCGAAGCTGCTGGTCATCGAGGATTCGACCTCGAAATGGGGCCTCGACCTGCGCGAGCTGCTCGAGAAGTCGGGCTATGAGCTGGTCAGGACGACGCGGCTGAACTTCGTCTTCCGTCTCGCCGCCTGAACCGCTGCGGCCCATCCCGCCCACGCTTGACGAGGGCCCGCCCCCGCCGCCAATCCTCGGCGCGCAACGACCGATCGGAACCGAAGCCATGTCCAGCCCCCGCATCGTCACCGCCGCCCTGCTCGTCATCGGCGACGAGATCCTGTCCGGGCGCACGAAGGACAAGAACATCGGCCACATCGCCGAGTACACGACGAACATCGGCATAGACCTGCGCGAGGTTCGCGTCGTGCCGGACGAGGAGGACGAGATCGTCGCGGCCCTCAACGCGCTGCGCCACCGCTACACCTACGTCTTCACCACGGGCGGCATTGGCCCCACCCATGACGACATCACGGCAGACGCGGTCGCCAAGGCCTTCGGCCTGCCGATCGACGTCGATCCGCGCGCGGTGGCCGTCATGCGCGAACGCTTCAAGCCCGAGGAGCTCAATGAGGCACGCCTGCGCATGGCACGGATGCCCGAGGGCTCCGAGCTGGTGCACAACAGCTACAACAAGGTCCCCGGCTTCAGGATCGGCAACGTGATCGTCATGGCCGGCGTGCCGGTCATCATGCACGCCATGCTCGACGCCGTGGCGCCCACGCTCGAGACCGGCGTCAAGCTCATCTCGACGACCCAGCGCGCCGACATGAAGGAGGGCGACCTCGGCGACGCGCTGCGAGCCGTCGCGAAGGCGCATCCGGACGCGATGATCGGCTCCTACCCGTTCTGGGACGAGAGCGGGCAGCCCAACACCAACCTCGTGGTCCGCGCGCGCGATCAGGCCGCTCTGGACGCCGCCACCGCCGCCGTCGCCGCGATGCTCGCGGCGCTGAAGGCGCGCTGAGCGACGCCGCAGGGCGCTGACGAGACTGTGACCCCCTCGCCGCTTGCGCCGGGCGACGGGCCCGGCATCTTCCCGTCCATGACGGTGACGCCCTTCTTCCACCAGGCCCCGAGCCGGCGCGGCGCGTTGGGCGGCGGGGTCGCCGCCGCGATGCTGCTCGGCATGACGCGGCGCCTGTTCGCGGCCGATGTCGACGTGCTCGTGGTCGGCGCTGGCGCGGCCGGCCTCGCCGCCTGCCGCGAGCTGGCCTCGCTCGGCCTGAGCTTCCGGCTCGTCGAGGCCCGCGGCAGGATCGGCGGCCGCGCCTACACCGACCGGTCCCTCGGCGCGGCCTTCGACGCGGGCGCCGAGATCGTGCATTTCGCCGACCGCAATCCCTGGACCGGCATCGCGCGCGAGCTCGGAACCGCTCTCGAGCCGGCGGAGGCCCGTTCGGGCGGCTGGCAGGTGCATGTCGAGGGACGGCCCCTGGGCGTGCAGGCGCGCGGCCGGCGGTGGCAAGCTTTCAGGGCGATGGAGGCACGCCTCTCGGAGGTCGAGGCGTCCGGTGTCGACATGTCGCTCGCCGAAGCCGTCGCGGATTTCGATCCCGATCTGAGGGACATCGCCCGGTCAGGCCTCCTCCTCGTGCTCGGCGAGGATGGCGAGCGCATCTCCGTGCTCGACAACCAGCGGCTCTGGAGCGGTCCCGACCTGACGACGCGGGACGGATATGGCGCGCTGGTCGCCGCCTGGGGCCGCGGCGTGCCGGTTTCGCTCGGCGTCGAGGTCACGGCGGTCGACTGGTCGGGTGGCGGCGTCGTCGCCACGACGGCCGGCGGCGGGATCAGGGCCAGGGCGGCGATCCTCACGGTGCCGGTGGGCGTGCTGCGTTCGGGCGGCATCGCCTTCACGCCCGCCCTGCCGGAGGACACCCGCTCCGCCATCGAGGGCATCGGCATGGGCGCGCTGACCAAGATCGCGCTGCGGCTCGAGGGCGACCGCTTTGGCCTCGCCGACTCGACAACGCTGATGGACGCCACGCGCTCCGAGGCGATGACGATGATCGAGATGTATCCGGACGGCAAGCCGCTGGCGGTGGCCATCTGCGGCGGCGATTTCGCGCGCGGTCTCGCTGCCCAGGGCGAAGCCGCCGTCGTCGACCACCTCACGGGGCAGCTCGCGGCGATCCTGGGCGCGGAGGCCCGAAAGCGCGTTGCGGCCGGCAAGCTGGCCTCCTGGTGGTCAGACCCCTTCTCGCGCGGCGCCTACTCGGTCTGCCGGCCGGGCCGGATCGAGGCGCGGGAAGCCCTCGCCCGGCCCGTTGGCGGGCGGCTGTGGTTCGCGGGCGAGGCGACCGGCGGTGGCGGCGCGATGACGGTGGGCGGCGCGACCCTCGCCGGCATCGACGCAGCGCGCGACTGCGCCCGCAGGCTGAAAGCCTAGCGCCGGCGCTCAGGAGCGGCGCAGATGCCGGTAGCTCTCCGGATCGGTGCCGTAGAACTGCTCGAAAGCCACCAGCATGTCGGCGAGGTGGTCGATGCCGTGGCTCAACGCCACATGGTCGACGGGCTGCGCGGCCAGGGCCGGGTTCTGCAGCGCCCGGGCCAGGTGGCCGATGCGGATCAGCGTCAGCTCGGCCTCGAAGGAGCC
>JAIXZF010000195.1 GCA_027489835.1 Hyphomicrobiales bacterium | reverse complement strand
GTGGGGCTCGTCGTCGACGACGCCATCGTCGTGCTGGAAAACATCGTCAGACACATCGAGATGGGCAAGAAACCGTTCGAGGCCGCCCTGGTCGGCTCGCGCGAGATCGCGTTCACGATCATCTCCATCACGCTGTCGCTCGTGGCCGTGTTCATCCCTGTCTTCCTGATGGGCGGCGTGGTCGGGCGCGTCTTCCGCGAGTTCGCGGGAACGATCTCGGCGGCGATCCTCGTCTCCGGTTTCGTCTCGCTGACGCTCACGCCCATGATGTGCGCGCGCCTGCTGCGCGGGGGGCATGACGAGCACGAGAAGAAGACGTTGATGGACCGGCTGGTGGACCCGGTGTTCAACGGCGTGCTCGCCGCCTATCGCTGGTCGCTCGACCTCGTGCTCAAGGGCCGCATCATCGTCCTGCTGCTGACGCTGGCCACGGTCGCGATCAGCGCCAAACTGTATGTCGACATCCCGAAAGGCTTCTTCCCGGTCGAGGACACCGGCCTGCTGCGCGGCGCGACCGAGGGGCCGCCGGACACCTCGTTCGAGGCCATGTCGGCGCGCGTGCAACGGCTCGCAGAGATCGTCCGGGCCGATCCGGCTGTCGACTACATGACGGTCAACATCGGCGGCTTCAACTCGATCAACACCGGCTTCATGTTCATCTCGCTCAAGCCGCGCGACCAGCGCGACAGCGCGCAGGAGATCATCGGCCGGCTGCGGCGTGCCTCATCGGCGGTTCCGGGCCTCACGGCCGTGTTCCAGCCGGTGCAGAACATCAACCTGAACGCCGGCCGCGCCAGCCGCGCCGCCTACCAGTATTCGGTCGCGGGCCCCGATCTCGAGGCGCTGTTCGGGCTGGCTCCGCGCCTGCTCGAGCGCCTGCAGCGCCTGCCGCAGCTCCGCGATGTGTCGCTGGACCTGCAGCTGCGCAACCCGCAGATCGCCGTCGAGCTCGATCGCGACCGCGCCGCGAGCCTCGGCATCAGCTCCGACCAGATCAGGCAAACCCTCTACAACGCCTTCGGACAACGGCAGATCGCCACCATCTTCACCGCATCGAACGACTACCAGGTCATCATGGAGGCGGATCAGGCCTTCCAGCTCGACCCCGCGGTGCTGTCGCGGCTGCTCCTGAGGACAGCGGGCGGCCAGAACGTGCCGCTCGAGGCCGTCGCCAAGATCGTGCCCTCGGTCGGCCCGCTCGCGGTCAACCGCATCTCGCAGCAGCCGGCGGTGACCTTCTCGTTCAACACCGCACCGGGCATCGCCATCGGCGAAGCCGTCGAGGCCGTCAGGGCGGCGGAGCGGGACATCAACATCCCCGCCTCGATCAACAGCACCTTCTCGGGGTCCGCGCAGCTCTTCCAGGACGCGCTGAAAGGCCAGGGCCTGCTCATCCTCGCGGCGGTGCTGGTCATCTACATCGTGCTGGGCATCCTCTACGAGAGCTACATCCACCCCATCACCATCCTTTCGGGCCTGCCCTCGGCCGGCCTCGGAGCTCTCCTAGCGCTGCAATGGTACGGCATGGACCTCTCGGTGATCGCCATCATCGGCATCCTGATGCTGGTCGGCATCGTCAAGAAGAACGCCATCATGATGGTCGACTTCGCCATCGAGAAACGACGCTCGGAGAACGTCGACGCGCTCACGGCGATCCGCGAGGCGGCGCTGGTGCGCTTCCGCCCGATCATGATGACGAGCTTCGCGGCGATCTTCGCGATCCTGCCCATCGCGCTGGGCACCGGCGCGGGCGCGGAGCTGCGGCAGCCGCTGGGCGTGGCGGTCGTCGGCGGGCTGATCCTGTCCCAGCTGCTAACGCTCTACATCACGCCGGTCGTCTACTTCTATCTCGACAAGGTGGACTCGCTCATTTCCGGCCGGAAGCAGAAGAGCGCGCCCGCGGCGCCGGCCGCCCTGCCCGCCGCGGCGGAATAGGCCACAGGCGCCGCCCACGCATCCATCGCCGCTGACAGCCCAACCCCGGAAAGCCCCCGCTTCCGGGGTTAAGTATATCGGCTGTCCGGGCCTTCGCCACATTGTCAGTTCATCTTCGGGTGGCTATAGAACCTTCGCGGCCTTGGATAGAGTTACAGTGTTGGAGTGAGCGCCATGAAGCGCGTTCCGGGCCGCGCCCACTCATCTTTCCTGATCGTCGCCGAAGAGGCCGCCCCCGCTTCGCCTCCGCATCAGGCGATCCGTGTGCGCTTCAGGGCCGCGACGGCGCCGGCCTCCCCGGCTCCGAAGCGGCTGCGCCTCGCGGCGCTGGCGCTCCTGGGCGGCGTGGTCGGCATCGGCGGGGCCGTGGTCGGCGTGTCGCTCGTGCAGGCCGGCGACCGCAACGATGTCTACGACACGATCCGCTACGACGACGCGCAACGGCAGGCGCGGCGGGCCGCCGTCGTCCCGGTGAGCTACACGTCGCAGGCCAGCGCCTATGCGCCGGCCCACGCCCTTATGGCGAACCCGCTCGCCGTCACGAACGGCCGCGGCGCGGTGGCCTTCCCGGAGTTCAGCTTTAATCCATTCAACGCCGCACGGCCGCAGGGCGCAGCCCCGCACCAGCGCAAGGCCGGGCGCTCCGCCGGCTCCGGCTTCGACACGGTGTCCGGCGCTTCCAACCTGCCGCGCTCGATCTGCGTGAGGCTGTGCGACGGCTATCAGCACCCCATCGCTCCGCTGCGCGACAGCGCGGACCTGCCAGGCCACGAGGCGCTCTGCACCGCCATGTTCCCCGGCGTGCCGACGCGGGTGTTCCGAGTGGCGGCCGGCGCCGACACGATCGACGACGCCACCGGGCCGGACGGAAAGACCTACCGCGCGCTGCCGATGGCCTACGCCTACCAGAGCTCGATCGACCCGGCCTGCGCCCGGCCGCGCACCGGCCAGCGGACCGTGGCGGTGATGAAGGACTTCACGCTCAGGCCGGGGGACACCGTGCTGATCAATGGCCGCCCGCGCGTCTTCGAGGGCGCGGCGAGCTATCCCTACAGCGCCGCCAACTTCCGCGACTTCCGCAGCACCTCCACCGTCACGCCCGGCGTCCGCCAGCAGATCGACCTCGTGGTCGGCGTCAGCCGGCGCGAACGACTGGAGCGCGAAGCACGGCAGCTGGCGCGGGTGCGTGAGGCCAGCGCGGGCAACGCCAACCGCGCCAGCGACGCGCGGCCGGGCGGCCTCGACATCGCCGGGGCGCGCGCGCCTGCCAGAATCATCGACATGCGGGCGCGCTGAGCCGCGCGGCACCGGTCTCGGGGACGCTCTCGACGCCCCCGAGCAGGGTCGAGGCGAAGGCCTTGAACGACGGGCCGTTTTCGCCGCCCTTGAAGCGCTTCCAAACAAGGGGTGAGCATCCCACTCTTTAGAATTCTTATAAGTTATTGTTTTATATCGATTTTTTCTTGACCCAGCCCGTTGGCGGGTCCTATCACTCCGCAGCGGCCAAGAGCCGACCATGAGCGCGGGCCTTGAACCCGCGAAGCACGGAGCAGCCCCATGTCTTTCAATGCAACACGGCGCGGTTTCCTCGCCAGCAGCGCCGGCCTCGGCGCCGCCCTCGCCATGCCTTCCATCGTGCGGGCGCAGGCGAACCAGATCCTGAACCTTTATTCCTCGCGCCATTACGACACGGACGAAGCGCTCTACACCAATTTCACCCAGGCCACCGGCATCCGCATCAACCGCGTCGAGGCCGCACCCGACGCCCTCATCGAGCGCATGCGCGCCGAGGGCGCCAACAGCCCAGCCGACGTGTTCATCTCCGTCGACGCGGGCCGCATCGAGCGGGCGAGCGAGCTCAAGCTGCTGCAGCCGGTGCAGTCGGAGATCCTGAGTTCGCGCGTGCCGGGAAACCTGCGCGACCCGGACGGCAACTGGTTCGGCTTCTCCACGCGCGCCCGCGTCATCATGTACAACAAGGACAAGGTGAACCCGGCCGATCTGTCGACCTACGAGGACCTCGCGAGCCCGAAATGGAAGGGCAAGATCCTCGTCCGGTCCTCGACCAACATCTACAACCAGTCGCTGACCGGCTCGGTGCTGGCCGCGCGCGGCGAAGCGGCGACCGAGGCCTGGGCGCGCGGGCTCGTCGCGAACTTCGCCCGGCCGCCTCGCGGCGGCGACGGGGACCAGTTCCGCGCTGCGGCGGCCGGCGAAGGCGACATCGCCATCTCCAACACCTATTATCTCGGCAACGCGATCCGCAAGAACGCTGCCGAGGACAAGCTGTCCATCGAGAAGATCGGGGTCTTCTTCCCGAACCAGGGCGACCGCGGAACCCATGTGAACATCTCGGGCGGCGGGCTGTGCGCCACCTCGAAGAACAAGGACGCCGCGATCCGCTTCCTCGAATATCTGGTCTCGGACTCGGCGCAGCGTTTCCTTGCGGAAGGCAATGACGAGTATCCGGTCGTCTCGACCGTCGCGCCGCCCTCGACGATCGGCCGCTTCGGCACCTTCAAGCCCGACCAGCTCAATGCGCGCGTCTTCGCCCGCAACAACGCCCAGGCGCTGCAGATCATGGATCGCGCCGGATGGAAGTGACGCATGGCGTTTGAGGCTGCGCGGCCGCTTCAGGCCACGGACATCCCGATCAGGCCCGGCCAC
>JAIXZF010000163.1 GCA_027489835.1 Hyphomicrobiales bacterium | reverse complement strand
CATGCGAGAATTACATGCCGCGCATACCCGCCCCTCATGGCGGGACGTCACGAGAGGAACCGCTCAATGAAGCGTCGTCAGTTTCTGAAAGGCGCGGCTGTTGCCGGCGCCGCCACCGCGGTCGCCATGCCGGCCGTCGCCCAGTCCCAGCCCACGATCAAGTGGCGCCTGACCTCGGGCTTCCCGAAGTCGCTCGACACCATCTATGGCGCATCCGAGACCATCGCGCGCTACGTCAAGGAGATGACGGATGGCCGCTTCGAGATCCAGGCCTTCGGCGCCGGCGAGATCGTCGGCGGCCTGCAGTCGGTCGATGCCGTCTCCGCCGGCACGGTCGAGATGGCCAACACCGCCATCTACTACAACTGGGGCAAGGACCCGGCGTTCGGCCTCGCCACGGCCGTGCCGTTCCTGATGTCCAAGCGCGCCCAGGATGCCTGGATGCTCGATGGCGGCGGCGAGAAGCTGCTCAACGACTTCCTCGGCAAGCACAACATCGTCGCCTTCGAAGGCGGCAACACCGGCACCCAGATGGGCGGCTGGTGGCGCAAGGAGATCCGCTCGGTCGAGGATCTCAAGGGCGTCAAGATGCGCATCGGCGGCTCCGGCGGCGCGATCATCTCCAAGCTCGGCGTCGTGGCGCAGCAGATTGCCGGCGGCGACATCTATCCCGCCCTCGAGCGCGGCACGATCGACGCGGCCGAGTGGGTCGGCGCCTATGACGACGAGAAGCTCGGCTTCAACAAGGTGGCCCGCTTCTTCTACTATCCGGGCTGGTGGGAAGGCGGCGCCGTGCTGCACACCTGCGTCAACTCGGCCAAGTGGAACGAGCTGCCGAAGTCCTACCAGGCGATCCTGCGCGGCGCCTCGGCCTTCGCCAACACCGAGATGACCGCCAAGTACGACAGCCGCAACCCGGCAGCCCTCAAGCGCCTCATCGCCTCCGGCACGCAGCTGCGTCCGTTCCCGCAGGATGTCATGGAAGCCGCGTTCAAGGCCGCCCAGGAGACCTACACGGAAATCTCCGGCCGCAACGCCGAGTTCAAGAAGCTCTACGACGCCGCCGTCGCCTTCCGGAACGACTTCTATCTGTACAACCAGATCGCGGACTTCTCTTTCGACAACTTCATGATCCGGGCGCGCGGCCGCGCCTGATCCCATCCGCTCAGGCGGATTTCGGGGCCGCCGCGCTTGACCGCGCGGCGGCCCTTGCTTGCGACACGGGCTCCGCGGGGGCGGGCCCGACCAATGACATCAGCGGGACAACCCGCGGCGAACTGAGCAAGGAATGACGGACATGGGTGGATTGCTGCCTTTCTCCCGGGCCATCGACGCGGTGAACGAGCGCATCGGGAAGCTCTGCGCCTGGCTGGTGCTTGCGGCCGTGCTGATCTCGGCCGGCAACGCGACGATCCGCAAGGTGTTCAACATGTCGTCGAACGCCTGGCTCGAGCTGCAATGGTATCTGTTCGGCGTGGTGTTCATGCTCGGCGCGGCCTGGACGATGAAGGCCAACGAGCATGTCAGGGTCGACGTGGTGTCCTCGCGCCTCGCCAAGACGACGCGGGACCGCATCGAGGTCATCGGGCTGATCGCCTTCTTCTTCCCGTTCGTTTTGCTGCACATCTACTATTCCTGGCCGTTCTTCGTGACCTCGTTCCGCACCCAGGAATGGTCGACCAATGCGGGCGGCCTGATCATCTGGCCCGCCAAGTTCATGGTCCTGTTCGGCTTCGTGCTGCTGGCGCTGCAGGGCGTGTCGGAGCTGATCAAGCGCATCGCGATCATGCGCGGCGAGCTCGAGGAAAAGGACGAGATGAAGGGGCACGCGGCGGAAGTCGCGCATGTGGTCGAGGCGATCGACCCCGACGCCGCCAAGAAGCTCGACGTCAAGCACTGAGCCCCGGCTCCCGTCCCGACACAGATCCAGGGCCTTTCGCGTCATGACCCAGTTCATCATCACCTATCTTTCGCCGATCATGTTCGGCTCGCTGATCTTCTTCCTGCTGCTGGGCTTCCCGGTGGCGTTCACGCTGTCGGCGATCGGCATCATCTTCGGCTATATCGGCATCGCCTTCGGCCTGTTCACGCCGAACTTCCTGCAGGCGCTGCCCGAGCGCGTCTTCGGCATCATGTCGAACGAGACGCTGCTCGCCATCCCGTTCTTCACCTTCATGGGCCTCATCCTCGAGCGCAGCCGCATGGCGGAAGACCTGCTCGACACGATCGGCCAGCTCTTCGGCCCCGTGCGCGGCGGCCTCGCCTATGCCGTCATCTTCGTTGGCGCGCTGATGGCGGCGACGACGGGCGTGGTGGCGGCAGCGGTCATCTCCATGGGCCTGATCTCGCTGCCCATCATGATGCGCTACGGCTACGACCATCGCCTCGCCACCGGCGTCATCATGGCGTCGGGCACACTCGCGCAGATCATCCCGCCCTCGCTGGTGCTGATTGTCCTCGCCGACGTGCTTGGCCGTTCGGTTGGCGATTTCTACCAGGGCGCCATCATTCCGGGCCTCATCCTGACGGGCTGCTACGCGCTCTACGTCTTCGTGCTGACGCTGGTGAAACCGTCCTACGGCCCGCCGCTGCCGCCCGAGGCGATCACGCTTGGCAAGGGCCTCGGTTCGCTCTTCGTCATGATCGGCCTTTCGGTCGGCGTGGGCGCGGCCGCCACCTGGTGGTTCTCGACCTTCGTGGAGCAGGCTCCCGAGGTCTATGGCGCATCCCTCGGCGTGGCCTTCGCCCTCGTCGTCGCCATCGCCAACAAGCGCATGAAGCTCGGCGTGCTTTCGCACCTCGCCACGCAGGTCATCATGGTGCTGGTGCCGCCGCTGGCGCTGATCTTCCTCGTGCTCGGCACCATCTTCATCGGCCTCGCCACGCCGACAGAAGGCGGCGCGATGGGCGCGGTGGGCGCTGTGGTGCTGGCTGCCATGAATGGCCGGCTCACCTTCACGCTGACGCGGCAGGCCTGCGAATCCACGCTGAAGCTGTCGGCCTTCGTCATCTTCATCCTGATCGGCGCGCGCGTCTTCGCGCTCACCTTCTACGGCATCAACGGCCATGTCTGGGTGAAGGAGCTGATGCTCTCGCTGCCAGGCGGCGCGGTGGGCTTCATCCTGTTCACCAACATCGTGGTGTTCATCCTCGGCTGCTTCATCGACTTCTTCGAGATCGCCTTCATCCTGATGCCGCTGCTGGTGGCGCCGGCCGAGGCGCTGAAGATCGACATCGTCTGGTTCGGCGTGCT
>JAIXZF010000074.1 GCA_027489835.1 Hyphomicrobiales bacterium | reverse complement strand
GGACATGGCCTTCTTCTCGGCCTCCTGCATGCGCATGTCGCGGCTTTCCTGCGCGAGAACGCGGAGCGCGAGGCCGACGGGCGTGCCGTAGCGCTCGGCCTGCACGAGCGCGGTGGTGACGGACTTCACCGCCTCGATGTCGACGCGCTTGGCGAGGTTCTCATAGGCCTGCCGGCGCTCCTGCAGATAGGACAGCTCGGCGGTGGTGAGCACCAGCTCCTCGGCCAGCGCCACCGACTGGCTGCCGATCTCGGCCGAAACCCGGCGGAAGGCGTGCTCGATCGACATGCCGGATTCGACGCAGATCAGCAGCAGGTCGAGCGAGTCGGGCCAGGCGCGCTTGATGGCGAGCTGGCGCTTCTGGATCTGGTTCTTCAGCAGGACCTCGGGCAGCTTGAGGCCCAGCATCACCGAGCCTGCCGTGAAGGCGAGGTTCATGAAGGTGCTCTGGTTCAGCGCGTCGAGATAGACGAAGTAGAACAGCCCCGCGAAGAGGCCCACGATCGGGCCGACGAAGCGATAGAACAGCAGGGCGACCTCGGCCCCCTGCCCCCGGTAGCCGGCCTGCACCAGCTTGCTGCGGGCATCCTCGACGCCGAGGTGCTTGGCGAGCTGCAGGCGGTCGACGATCTCCTTCATGTACGCCTTCGGCTCGTGGCGCAGGGCGCTGCCGCTCTGCATCCGCGAGCGCTCGCGGGCGCGGATCGCCTCGCGCTCGGTGGCCGCCAGCTTCATGCGACGGCGCAGCCCGTCGCTGTCGACGTAGGGAAGGGCGAGGGTGAGCACGGTCGCGGCCGCCGCGATCGCGAAGATCAGCGACGCCAGGAAGCGCGGGTCGATGAAGCGCTGGATAAGGAAATCGATCACGCGCGGCCCCCGTCAGACGTCGAAATTGATCATCTTACGCATCACGAGGACGCCCATGAGCATCCAGACGGCGCAGCCGACGAGGGTGAACTGGCCGGCCTGGGTCTGCCAGAGGCGCTCGATGTAGGCGGGCGTGCTGACATAGACGATGCCCGCCACCGCGACGGGCATGCAGGCGATGATGCCGGCGGAGGATTTGGCCTCGGCGCTGAGGGACTGGACCTTGCCCTTCAGCTTGCGGCGTTCGCGCACGACCTTCGCCATGTTGGCGAGCGACTCGGCGAGGTTGCCGCCGCTCTTCTGCTGGATGGTGATGATGATGCCGAAATAATTGGCCTCGGGCACCGGGATGCGCCGGTAGAGATCCTCGATCGCCTCGCCGAGGGAGAGGCCGACCGCCTGGGCGTCCATCATGCTGCGGAACTCGGACTTGACCGGCTCGGCCGCCTCGGAGGCGATGATGCGCACGCAGTCGTTGAGCGGCAGGCCGGATTTGAGGCCGCGCGTGATGACGTCGAGCGCGTTGGGGAATTCGTTGAGGAAGGCCTTCACCCGGCGGGTCTTGCGGAAGCCCAGATACCAGTTGGGCAGGCCGAAGCCGCCCACGACGAGGCCGGGCACGGCGGCGAACGGGTGGTTGATCACGTAGGTGGCCAGGACCGCGAGGCCGGCTCCCGAAATCGCGCTGAAGACGTAGAACTTCTTGCGGTCGATCTTGAGGCCCGACTGCAGGATCTTGTCCTCGAGGGTGAGCTTGCCGCGGGCCTTCTCGCGCTGTTCCAGCTCCTTGAGGCTCTGCGCCACCTGGTCGCGCTTGGAGCGGGGCTGGCCGACGGCAGCGACGCGGGCACTGCGCTCGTTGGCGCGCATGACGGGGGCGAGCGCCATGCGCCGCTCCTGCGCGCGCTTCTCGCCGGAGAGCAGCGGGTAGAGCAGCGCGTAGGCGACCCCGGCCGCCGCCGCGGCGATGAGAACGATGGGGGCGAAGGTGGCGAGCATGGTGCCTCCGATGTGGTCCTGCCGCGCGGATCGCGTTAGCGGTTTTCCGGACGGACTTCCATCGCGTCCAGAGCCGCCGCGAGGTTCTTCTCCTCGTTGTAGTACCGGGCGCGCTCCCAGAATTTCGGGCGCCCGATGCCGGTGGAGCGATGCAGGCCGCTGAGCTTGCCGTTCGCATCCTCGCCGGTGATGTCGTAGACGACCACGTCCTGGGTGATGATGACGTCGCCTTCCATCCCCAGCACCTCGGTGATGTGGGTGATGCGGCGCGAGCCGTCGCGCAGGCGGGCCGCCTGCACGATGACGTCGACCGACGAGACGATCATCTCGCGGATGGTGCGTGAGGGCAGCGAGAAGCCGCCCATGGTGATCATGGATTCGATACGCGAGAGGGCCTCGCGCGGCGAGTTGGCGTGCAGCGTGCCCATCGAGCCGTCATGGCCCGTGTTCATCGCCTGCAGGAGGTCGAACGCCTCCGGTCCGCGGACTTCGCCGACGATGATCCGCTCGGGACGCATGCGGAGGCAGTTCTTGACCAGGTCTCGCATGGTGATCGAGCCTTGGCCCTCGAGGTTCGGGGGCCGCGTCTCGAGGCGCACCACGTGCGGCTGCTGGAGCTGGAGCTCCGCCGCGTCCTCGCAGGTGATGACGCGCTCGTCATGGTCGATGTAGTTGGTCAGGCAGTTCAGCAGCGTGGTCTTGCCCGAGCCCGTGCCGCCCGAGATGACGACGTTGCAGCGGACGCGGCCGATGATCTTCAGGATCGCCGCGCCTTCGGGCGAGATCGCGCCGAAGCGGGTCAGCTGATCGAGCGTCAGCTTGTCCTTCTTGAACTTACGAATGGTAAGGGCGGCGCCGTCGATGGCGAGGGGCGGTGCGATGACGTTGACGCGGGAGCCGTCGGGCAGGCGCGCGTCGCAGATGGGCGAGCTTTCGTCGACGCGCCGGCCGACCTGGCTGACGATGCGCTGGCAGATGTTCATCAGCTGCTGCTGGTCGCGGAAGCGGATGTTGGTCTGCTGGATCTTGCCCGAGACTTCGATGTAGGTCCGGTTCGGGCCGTTGACCATGATGTCGGCGATGTCGTCGCGCGCCAGCAGCGGCTCGAGCGGCCCGTAGCCCAGGATGTCGTTGCAGATGTCGGCGAGCAGGTCCTCCTGCTCGGCGATCGACAGCACGAGGTTCTTCAACGAGATGATCTCGTTGATGATGTCCCTGATCTCCTCGCGGGCGCTGTCGCTGTCGAGCTTGGCGAGCTGGGCGAGATCGATGGCCTCGATCAGCGCCCCGAAGATCATGCTCTTGGTCTGGTAGTATTCCTCCGAGCGCACGATCTCCTGCATGACGTGCGGCGCCTTGGGCGGGTCCGGCTGGCGGATCGCGTCGAGGCTGCGCGAGGCGACCGCGCTGGCCACCCGCGCCGGAGGCGGGGCTGCGCGGGGGGGCTCGACGCCGGCCGGGCCAGTGGTGGATCTCTTGCCAAACATCTCGTCAGTCCTCGGGGCCGGCCCTCACGACGCCTTGCGGCGGATCAGCTTCGCCAGCAGCGGCTCGATCAGGCTGCGCTTGGTCTTGCGCGCCTCGATGCGGCCCATCAGGCCCGAGGCCAGCTGGATGAACTGCTGCGTGACCGGGCCGTTGGGCTGGACCTCGGCGATCATCTGGCCGTTGTTGGCGGCCGTGCCGAAGAGCTGCGGCTCGAAGCTCATCACGGCGGCGAGGTCGACGCCGAAGGTCTTGGCGAACTCGGTCGCCGAGATCTCGGGCCGCTTGGGCACGCCGACCTGGTTGAGCATCAGCAGGGGCTGTCGGTCATGGGTCCGGGCCTGCTTGCACAGATCGAGGATGTTCTTCGCGTTGCGCAGGGAGGCGAGGTCCGGCGTGGCGACGACGAGGATGTCGTCGGAGTTCATCAGCACCCGGCGGCCCCAGGCGCTCCAGATGTGCGGCAGGTCGAGCACGATGGTCGGCACCAGCCCGCGCAGGATCTCGATCAGCGGGTCGATGGCCTCCTCGGTGAGGTCGTAGGTCTTGTCGAGGATGGCCGGGGCGGCGAGCAGGCTCAAATTCTCCGAGCAGCGCGACAGAAGGCGGTCGACCATGGCCTGGTCGATGCGGTCCGGCGCGAAGATGGCGTCGGCCACGCCCTGCGGCGGATCCTGGTTGAAGTCGAGGCCCGCGGTGCCGAAGGCGAGGTCGAGGTCGACGAGCACGGTCGAGGCGGCGAGGCTCTGCGAAATCGCCCAGGCGACGTTGTGCGCCACTGTGGAGGCGCCGACGCCGCCCTTGGCGCCGACGATCGAGATGGTGCGGCCGAGCGAGGACGCGCCGGGCGAGCCGAACAGGTTCGAGACCGCGCGCACGACGTCGATGACGCCGATCGGGGTGATGAGGTAGTCGCTGACGCCCTTGCGGGTCAGCTCGCGATAGAGCGCGATGTCGTTGACGGCGCCGACGACGATGACCCTGGTGCCGGGATCGCAGACATCCGAGAGCCGGTCGAGATAGCCCAGCAGGACCGAGGGGTCCTGGGTGTTCTCGAGGATCAGCGCGTTGGGCGTCGGCGCATCCTGGAAGGCCTCCACGGCGGCGGCGGGCCCGCCCATCTGCACCTTCGACACCGCCTTCTGCATGCGGCGGTCCGAGATCGCGGCCTGGATGGCGGCGGCGACGTCGTGGCTTTCGCAGAAGGCCTGCAGCGTGATGCGCGGAACCGGCGCGATCACATCGGCGAGGGCTTCAGGCAAGGCGGAGCTTTCGGTGCTCATCGTCAGTTCCCGACCGTCCGGTTGATCTTGGTGGCGCTGTCGCGATAGGTCGTCGAGGGATCCTGGCCTTCGCGGAGCTTGCCGACGCCGGCCATGCGGCGCAGCGTGTCGATCCGGCCTTCCTGGCGCGGACGCTCGAGGTCGATCGGATCGGCGACCATGGCCGCGATGTTGTTCTGGTAGGCGCAGCCCAGGTTCCAATAAGGCCGGTTGGTGTTCGAGAATGAACCGTTGGAGGCGCCCAGATCCTCCGGCCACTGGCCGCAGGCATGCGGCACCCGGGCTTGCAGCTTGGCGAAGGACAGCCTGATCGGCGCGGCGACCGTGTAGTCCGGCGCGGGATAGCTGCGCACTTGGACCAGCGCGGGCGAGACGCCGTTGCGGGACAAGGCCTCGCGGACGCTGGACAGGCCGCGATGGCCGGCGGCGCTGACGCCGTCGCCGCTCGGCACCTCGGCGATGATCTGGCTGCGGCCGTTCGAGCGGTACTCCGCGGCGAAGGCCGCGAGATCGTCCGCCTGCCGGGCGTCGAGCCTGGGGCCGGTCGCGAAGATCTCGATCGAGCGCGG
>JAIXZF010000029.1 GCA_027489835.1 Hyphomicrobiales bacterium | reverse complement strand
GCTGGTGCGCGACCGCTACGACTTCAACCGGTTCAGCAACCTGCCGGAGAACGTCAATTTCCTGATGTTCAGCTCCCGCCGCCGGCCGGAGCGCATGCCGCTCGACGCGAGCTGGATGGTCGACTGGTCGCTGTTCTTCGACCTGCGCGACGACCCGGCGGCCGGGCTCGTCGCCAATCTGGGCCACCGCATCGGGCCGCATTACCGCCAGATGCTGGAGCGCTCCAATGCCTTCCAGGACATCTCGGAGGCCGACATCAGCGGCCTGGCCCAGCGCGACATGACGTCGGCGCTCTATGCGGGGCAGTGGTCCGTGCCGGCGCTGTTCGACCGGATCAGGGCCCGCATCGCGGCGGGGGGATCCGGGCTGGATGGAGTGGCGCTCGCCCCTTACGACCAGGCCTGGCGGCCGCTCGTCGAGGCTTGGCTCACCCAGCCGTTCGGGGGCGACGCGATCGAGGGCCCGGCGCTGGACGCCGCCATGATCGCGGCGATCGCGGACGATCCGCCCTGGCCCTTCTTCACCGTGTTCGAGGCCGCGTTCGCGCCGGGCGACCTTGCCCTGTCGACTGCCGGCCTCGGCCGGACGCTTGGCCGCCTCGGCTCGATCGTGGTGGCGGAGACCATCTTCGCCGCGCTCGACCAGCACCGCGTGATCGAGGACGAGTGGGAGCTCAGCCTCGACGCGGCGGCGGCCAAGGCAATCCGGCTTCACCTGGGCGATGCCGACATCCTGCCCGAGCTGACCGGGCGCGCGGGCGGGGCTCCGGCGGACATGGCCGGGCTGCTGCGGCTGCTCGTCCGGTTGAAGGCTTTCGCGCCGCCCGCCTGAGGGCGCAGGCGCAACGGACCCGACGCGCGGACGCCGCGGCGGGCTCCATCAGACGACGCGTCCGCGGGAGAGAACCGATGAGCAAGTTCGTGCGCAGCCTCGACATCGGCAACGCCGAGAACTGGGGGAAGCTGGTGAAATCCTGGGCCACCGGGCGCAACTATTTCAACCCCGGCGCGCCGCCCCCGGCCTTGCCCAACACCGTCGACGAGCTGGTGGCGACGGCCAACGCCCATGGCTGCAACGTGACCAAGGCCAAATGGGTGAGCGGGCTCGCCATCATCAGCTACAGCCACGAGACGCTGGCGCTTCGGCTGCCTCCAAAGGCGATGATCGAGCGCAGCGAGGCGCTGCTGAGGGGCGAAGCCGATCCGATCCCGCCCGAGCAGGGCGGCGGCGAGCCGTTGGAGCGCGGCCAGTACGACTTGCCGGATTTCTACACCGACTTCCTGAAGATCAAGGAAGACCAGCGCACGGTGAACGACCTGCTGAAGTTCCACCACGAGCGCATCGGCGAATACACCGTCAACAGCTGCGCCTGAGCTCAGGCGGCGGCCGGGTCCGCCCGGTCTTCCGCCAGCCTTGCGCCCGCCTCCACAAAGCCGTGCCGGAGCCTGAGCCAGTCCTTGCGATGGGCGAAGGGGAACAGGCTCAGAAACCACCGGGCCACGGCCTCCGGCCCGGGGGCCTCCTTGCCCTGCCAGGAAGCGGAGAGCCGCTCGACATACGCGGCGAACTCCGACTTCGCCTCGGCCGAGCGTCCGAGATTGCCCAGCGCCGCGATACGCCAGCCGGCCGCATAGGGGACGCCGCTCCAGGCCAGCGGATCGACGTCGGAGCAGGCCACGTAGTCGCCGCGCAGATAAGCGATCTGCGCGACGTAGAGCCAGTGCGCCGGCAACGGCGTGACGCAGAGCTGGAGCGCCCTGGCGCTGAGCTCCGCGGCGAGGGCATGCTCGCCCCGCGAGGCGGCCCCGAGGCCGGCGGACATCAGGACCCAGGGATCGGACTCGTTCAGCTCCCGGGCGAGGTCGTGGTGGACGGCGGCGCGGTCGTGCCGCCCGGCCATCGCATAGGCCCAGCCGAGCGCGAGATGGGCGCGCGAATCGACCGGATCGAGGCGGATGGCCTCGGAGCCGAAATGGATGGCGTCGGCGACATCCTCCGGCGTGCGGCGGACCCCGAACCGCGCGAAGTTGGAGCTGTTGAGCAGTTGGGCCATGGCGCTGAAGGCAGGCGCGAAGCCGGGCATCTCAATGGTGAGCTGCTGGAAGGTGCCGCGCGCGCGCTCCATGTTCTCGGCGTCGAAGGTGATGAGGTTGCCCTGGGCGCGCAGCCAGCGATCGAAGGCGAGCGCGTCGCCCCGCCCCGGCTGGGCAAGCGCCGAGAGCCGGCTGTTGGACAAATGCAGGTTCAGCACGGCGGCGAGGCGACGGACGATGGTCTGCTGGTTCTCCTGCCACAGCGCCGAGGTGATGGTGAGCTTCTCGCTCCACAGATAGATGCCCGACTGCTCGTCGCGCAGCATCAGCGACAGGCGGATCTCGCCGGCGTTCTCGAAGGCGCTGGCCTCGAGCACGTATTCGTCGAGGCCGAGCATCTGCGGCGCCTGGCCGCGCGAGGCGTCCCGCACCAGCCATTCGCGGAACTTCACCAGCGAGGACATCAGGTCGGTGCGGAAGCCCTGCACCAGGTAATGCCGGTCGGGATGCAGGCCCGCGCAGCCAAAGGCCGCGATGGAGATGAGCAGGCGTCCGGGCGTGACCACGGGGCGCTGCGCCACCGGCGCGGCGAGCGCGGCAGGCTGCAGCGCAGACGCCGCATTCTCGGCGCCCGCCTGCGCGGGGAGAAGCGGGATCACGCCCTCCTCCGCCATCTTGATGGCCGCGAACAGCTCCTGCGTCTGCCGCGACGGCTCGGTCTCGTATTCGGCGTCGAGTAGGTCCCACAGCGATTTGTAGGCGTTCAGCGCGCCGGAAATGTCGCCACGGCCGAGGCGCGCCGACATCAGGTGACGGACGGCGATCTCGTGCGTGGGATCGAGGTGGATCAGCGCGCGCGCCACTGTCTCGCGCTCGCGGTCGGAGAGGCCCGCCTGCTCGAGCAGCTTCTCGAAGCGGCTGACCAGTTGCTCCTCGACCGAGCGCCGCCGCGACATGATCCAGGACCGGAAAGCCGAGTCGACGGATTCGAGCGCCGAGAGCATGTCGTCGACAGGGTTCGGGCGGGCGATGATCGCCTCATGGACCTCGCCCCGCTCGGCGGCCGCGATCGCCTCGACGATGTCGACCGTGAAGCTGCCGCGTTCGAGCCGGGCCTGAAGCTTGTCGGCCTGGAAGCCCACATGCCCCGCCTGGCGCAGCGCCTCCTTGAGCTCATGCAGGGCCTGGCGCAGCGAGGCGCGGGCGCGGTTCTCGTCCGTCTCGCTCCAGAGAAGGCCGACGAGGCGCTCGCGCTGCATGGCCGCGCCCTCGCCCAGCGCCAGGCACGCCAGGAGCGCCGAGGTCTTGCGGTTGCTGAAGCGGACCTCGCGGCCGCCCACATGAACGGCGAAGCCGCCCAACATGCTGATTTCCAGCATCAGCGCTCCCATCCGTCCGGGTGCGCCGGCCAAGCCGGCCCGCCCTGCGTCGCGACATCATCAGTGATCGCAGATTGTGACGGGACGTCAACGGTGGACGAAGGCCGGAAGCGGCGTCAGGCGGCGCGGCCGACCTCCATCAGCAAGGCCACGAGGGCGGTGCGCTTTGAAAGGTTGAGCTTGTGGAAGACGCGGCGCACATGCTCGCGCACGGTGTATTCGCTGATGCCGAGGCTGCGCGCGACCTCCTTGTCTGACATCCCTTCCGCGATGGCGCGGGCGATCTGCAGCTCGCGCGCCGAAAGCGCCGCGATGGGCGAAGCCGCGCGCGCCTGCGGGGCCGCGCCGGGGGCGAGCACGAGCGCGAAGCGCTGGCCGTCGATGACGAGGCCGCCCAGTCTCGGGGCGGCGGCATCGGTCTGCCCGGCGCGGCGCATCGCACGCCAGCGCGTCAGGGGTATCGCGATGACCGAGACGCCGGCCAGATCGAGCCGCCGTCCGGCTTCGACCGCCTCGATGGGCGACGGGTTCGCGCCGATCCGCATGTTCATGGCCGTTCGCTCCGTACTGCCTGCCTGGCGAGGCCCCGACGCGAATCGCCATGGGCCTGTCGGGGCGGGTGCCCCGTCGCGGCGCAAGGTCGGCCCTGCCCGTCAATCGAGCGTCAATCGGCCGTGGCACGGTCGCGCTGGGTGTTCCCGACCGGGCGCGGCGACCCTTGTCCGGCGGCTGGCACCTCCCCGGCGAGCGCGTCGAGAAAGGCCGGGGCCTGACGGAGATCGGCGAGGAAGCGCCCCCATTCCTCGACCTTGCGCGCCCGGTCGGGCAGCCTGAGCAGATAGGATGGATGCACCGTGACCAGAAGCGGAGGCAGCTCTTCTCCGGCGATCGGCCTGATCACACCGCGCGCCTCCCCGACGGCGACGGCCCGGCCGGTCAGGGCGAAGGCCGCGCTGGCGCCGAGCGCCACGACCAGCCTGGGCTTCACCAGCCGCATTTCCTCGGCCAGCCACCAGCGGCACTGCCCGATCTCGGCGCGGTTCGGCGACTGATGGATGCGGCGCTTGCCGCGCGGCTCGAACTTGAAGTGCTTGACCGCATTGGTGAGCCAGCTCGCGCGGCGGTCGATGCCAACGCGCTCGAGCGCCTTGTCCAGCACCTGCCCGGCCGGGCCGACGAAGGGGCGGCCTTCGAGATCCTCCTGATCGCCCGGCTGCTCGCCCACGATCATGATCGGCGCATCCGGCGCGCCCTCGCCCGGAACCGCCTGCGTGGCCGCGCAATGCAGCGGACATCGCCGGCAGCCGCGCAGCCCGGCCGCGACGTCGCCCAGCGAGGCCATGGCGGCGGCCGGACCGTCGTCCTGCCGGGGCGTGAACGTGGCGGCGGCGCGCGGCAGGGTCGGCGCCGCCGCCACCATCTCGCGGGATCTCGCCTCCGCCGTGCGGATCAGCGGCACGATGAGCTCAGCCTCCGGCAGGTTGCGCCAGAACTTGCGCGGCATCTCCGCCGTCATCGCCTTCACCTTCAGCCGCGAGGGGTTGAAGATCGAGGCGTAATAGGTCTTCCAGACCTCCTCGAGCCGGTCTTCGTCCGGCGCATCGGACCGGCGCGCGCCGTCGGCGACAGCCAGCGCCGCGCCATCCCAGTGCACGCTGACGCCGGGCGTCAGGATCGACCAGCGCATGTTGGCGAAGCGGCGCGCGAAGAACGGGGCGGCCGCGAGCGTCACGTGGTGCTCCGGCTCGTGCCAGGCGATGAAG
>JAIXZF010000459.1 GCA_027489835.1 Hyphomicrobiales bacterium | reverse complement strand
GCGGAGGCGTCCGGGATGGGCGAGAAGGCTGAATAGTAGACGCGCTTCAGGTCATAGCTCGCGTAGAGGCCCGCGCTCATCCGCATGATCTCGGCGTCGCTCGACGGGTCCGCCCCGACAATCACCTGCGTCGACTGGCCGGCAGGCGCGAAGCGCGGCGCTTTCGGGCTCTCCTTGCGCGCCGCCCTCGCCTCGTCGAGCTTCAGCCTGAGCCCGCCCATGCTGCGCCGGATGGCGGGATGGCGCTTCTCGGGCGCGAGGCGCTTCAGGCTGCCTTCGGTGGGCAGCTCGACATTGATGGATAGCCGGTCGGCATGGCGGCCCGCCTCCGCGATGAGCGCGTCATCGGCCTCGGGGATGGTCTTGAGATGGATGTAGCCGCGGAAGTCGTGATCCTCGCGCAGGGCGCGCGCCACGGCGATCATCTGCTCCATCGTGTAGTCGGGCGAGCGGATGATCCCCGAGGAGAGGAACAGGCCCTCGATGTAGTTGCGCTTGTAGAAATCGAGCGTCAGCGCCACGACCTCGTCGACCCTGAACCGGGCCCGGCGCACGTTCGACGAGATGCGGTTCACGCAGTAGACGCAGTCGAACATGCAGTAATTGGTCAGGAGCACCTTGAGCAGCGAGATGCAGCGCCCGTCCGGAGCATAGGCGTGGCAGATGCCAGCGCCGCCCGTGGAGCCCACGCCCTTGCCGCCGGAGGAGTCGCGTTTCGGAGCGGCGCTCGACGCGCAGGAGGCATCGTACTTCGCGGCGTCGGCGAGGATCGCCAGCTTCTCCTTCACGTCGAGCTGCGCCATCGGATGCTTCCGCCTGTCTGTTCACTTTATGTTCGAGTTCAACACAGCTATGGCGCAAAGGCGAGCCCGTCATCGCGCGGCGTTTCGCCACGGCCGGCGCCGGGACGTTGCCCCGTGGGCCGCGCCGGTCAGACGCCGGCGCAGTAGAGACGGTAGAGCTCGGCGATCAGATCGCGGATGCGCGGATCGGCGATGCGGTAGAACAGCGCCTGTCCGTCCCGCCGAAAGGTCACCAGGCGCTCGTCGCGCATGCGGGCGAGGTGCTGGGAGACGGCGGACTGGCTGATGCCGATGCGCGCGACGATCGCGCTCACCGTCATCTCGTCCGTCTCGATCAGGACGCAGAGGATCTGCAGGCGGCGCTGGTTGGCGATGGCGCGCAGGGTGTCCGCCACCGCGAGGGCGTTGGCCTCGAAGGCTTCGGCGTCAAGCAAGCCGGTCATCGCGCCGTTCCCGGGAGCCTTTGACGCCTCCCGGCCTTCGCGTCGGTGACGGCGGCGCGGCCACGCAGCGCGTGGCCGTCCCCAGATGGACCCGCAAGGGTTCGCCCGCCGCGGGGCATGCCTCAGACGAAGCTGAAATCGGCGGCCGTCAGGCCGGTGACGCCGACGATGAAGATCTGGCTGGCGCCGAAGGCTCCGGCCGTGATCGTGGTGTTGCCGCCTGAGACCGACAGCGTGAGCTGATTGAAGGCGTTGACGCCGGTTCCCGCCAGGTCGATGCGGTCGACGCCCGTCTCGTAGCCATAGATCAGGTCGACCCCGAAGGTGGCGTTGTTGTAGATGAAGTGGTCCGCCGCGCTCCCGCCCGCCAGCACGTCGTTGCCGCCGCCGCCCGTCAGGCTGTCCCCGCCGCCGAAGCCGTAAAGGAAATCGGTGAAGGCGCTGCCGATCAGAACATCGTTGCCGACATCGCCGACCAGCGTGACGCCGGCCGTGGCGGTCGAGCCGTTCAGCGTGTCGTTCGAGGTCGAGCCCCAGGCGTTCTCGAAGCCGGCGGCGCCGAGGCTAAGGTTGACGCCGGTCGTGGACAGGGTCGCCACGGCCCAGTCGGTTCCAGCGCCGCCGGCGATCTGGTCGCCATTGCGGAAGTAGACGAAGTCGTTGCCGGAGCCGCCCGTCATGCTGTCCGCCGTGGGGCCCTGGCCGATCAGGGTCAGGTTCCCGGTCGCGGTCGAGCCATCCATCGTGTCGGACAGGAAGCCGCCCCACACCGTCTGGACCTGGGCCGCCGCCACGTTCATGTTGAGAGCGGCGCCGGCGCTGGTGAAGAACACGTTGTTGCCTGTGCCGCCAAGCACGACGTCGATGCCCTCGCCGTAGATCACGTCGTCGCCGATGCCGCCCTCGAGCCGGTTGACCACGCCCGCGAGGCCGGCGAGCACGTCGGCGAAGTCGGTGCCGACCGCGTTCTCGATGCCCAGGTAGGTGTCGTTGGAGCCGGTGCCGTCCACGCCGAAGCCGAGGTCGAACCGCACCGTGACGCCCGATCCGACACCTGCATAATTCGCCGTGTCGACCCCGAGCCCGCCGTTGAAGGTGTCGGCGCCGAGGCCACCGAAGAAGGTGTCGTCGCCGCCATTGCCGAGCAGGAGGTTCGCGATCTGGTTGCCGACGATGCTGTCGTTGCCGGTGCCGCCGGTCGCGTTCTCGATCAGGGAGCGGACGTCGTTGTTGAACAGAAGGGCGTTGAAGAGGTTGGCGCGCGCGGTCTGGCCGGGGCCGAGGTTGGCGAGCTGGACCTCGCTGAAGGTCGACCAACCGCCAGGAGCGAGGTCGATCCTGAGGTTCGTGGTGTAGTTGGACAGATCATAGGTGTCGACGCCGCCGCCATCCCAGACCGTCCGGAAGATGCGGTTGCCGCCCGGCGCGCCCTGGCCAGCGCCATTGATCGACATCTCGCCGGTGTCGGCGTTGAAGGTGTAGACCGAACTGCCGGCATTGGTCGTGTAGTTCGCCCCGTACATGAACTGCAGCGCGGCGATGTCGTAGATCATGTAGGTCTGGGCGTAGCCGAATTCCTCGTTCTGGTAGCCGCCGCCGGTGGCTGCGCCGATGAAGCCGGCATAGGTCATCACCGAGAACTCCATCGAGTTCCGGTCCGCCGTCATCGTCGGGATGGCGCCCTCGACCTCGTGCCCGTGTTTCAGGCCCATCGCGTGGCCGATTTCATGGAGGAAGGTGGCCCAGGAGTAGTTGCCGAGCACCGGGTCGCCGACCACGCCGTTGGTGTTGCGGTACCAGATGTCGCCCGAACTGCTGTTCGTAGCGGGGAGATAGGCGTAGCCGACCGTGAAGGGCGTGCCGTCCTGGTTGAGCAGATCGGCGCGCTGGGTGCTGATGTCCGCGATCGCGGTGTCGGCGACGCGGTTGAAGGTCATGTTGACCAGCGGCGCGAGATACTGGTTCAGCATTGTCGCAGTCGCGGTCTGCTGGGTGGCGGCGAGCTGCTGGAAATTGGCGAGGGCCGTCTCCGCCCCGTAATCATTGGGGTAGGCGGCAAGGCTGCTCGGAAAATTGAACGTGACCGTCGTGTTGGTCCACTTCGAGCCGCCGACGATGGCGTTGGTGTTGACGTCACCGGGCCGAACCGTGATCTGAACTCCCGTGTTGTCGCTGAAGCCTGGCATGTATGTTCTCCCCCCGTCGAGACTGGCCACATCGGACCGGAATCGCGCCGCCGACAGGCTAGAGAAGAGGCATGGAAATGGGAATAGGTAGGTATCCCGGTCGGGTCAGCCGCAGAGGGGGCGCCGTCGGCCGCGCGGCCGTCTGGTGCCTGCTTGCCTTGGCGCTGCCGGCAGCCCATGCTGCCCCGATGGCGCCCGACCAACGTTCCCCCCCGCCCCTGCCGCGCGACCCCCAGATGGCGGTTCAGGAGGAGTTCGACCGCGCGGCCGCGGCCGGCACGCGGCCGGCCTGGGACCTGTTCATCGCCCGCCACCCGGCCAACAGGCTGACGCCGGAGGCGCGTCGCCGGCGGGACGCATTGCGATAGGAAGACGGAGGCCGCGACCGTCGCGATCGCGGCCCACGCACGCCGGTTTCCCGCGACGCAGGCGGCGCCGTCCTCAGGCGAACAGGAAGTCCGACGCGGTGAGGCTTGAGGGCTGCGTCCCGTTCAGGAACCAGATCTGCGTCGAGCCGTCGACGACGAGCACCGTGCCGTTGATGACGCCTGAGAAGCTCATCGCCGCCTGGACCTGCGCGAAGCTGGACAGTCCCGTGCCCACGAGGCGGACCACGTCAGCCGTGCCGCCGGCCTCGAAATCGTTCATGACCTTGATGCCCGTAGCGGCGCGCACGACGTAGGTGTCGTTGCCGTCGCCCGTGCCGCCGTTCACGCCCGTCCCGCCATAGAAATAGTCGAAGCCGCCGGCCGAACCCTCCAGCGTGTCGGCGCCGATGCCGCCGACCAGCACGTCGAAGCCGCCGCTCTTGGCCGTTCCGGACAGGTTGTCGGCGCCATCCTCGCCATAGAGCCAGTCGCTGCCGTTGCCGCCGGCGATCGAGTCGTTGCCCGCGCCTCCGGCAATGACGTCGTTGCCCGCCCCGCCATCGATGGTGTCGAACCCGTCATGGCCGTAGATCAGGTCGGCGCCGCCGCCGCCCGCGATGATGTTCGCATTCGAGTTGCCCTGGAGGATGTCGTTGCCGGAGCCCCCGGTGAAATTCTCGAAGTTGAAGATGGTGTCGAGTTCGCCGCCGGCCACCGAGGCCGTGTTGATGAAGGGGTTGATCGCGACCGCGACCGCCCTGTCAGCGTAGTTCACCGTGTCCGTGCCGGCGGCGCCATCCAGCGTGTCGTTGCCGACGCCGCCCGTGATGAGATTGGCGCTGCCGTCGCCCGTGATCGCGTCGCCGAACCGCGTGCCGATCACGTTCTCGACGCCAGCGATCGCGTCCGAGCCCATGCCGCCGCCGATCGCCTGGACGGCGGTCAGCATGAGGTTGACTGTCACGCCACCTGTCGCGGCAATGAAGTCGATTGTGTCGACCCCGATGCCGCCGTCGATCACGTCGTCGCCGGCGCCGCCCTGCAGGCTGTCCTCGCCTGAGCCGCCGGTAAGCTGATCTGCCCCCGCGCCGCCGATGAGGATGTCGTTGCCCCCGGCACCGAAGATGACATCGGCGCCGGCGCCTCCCTCGAACGTGTCGTTCTGGCCCGCGCCGTTGATGGTCTCGTTGCCCGCGCCACCGCGGACGATGGTGAGCCCCGAGCCGGCGTTGAAGGTGCTGTTGCCGTCCCCGCCGTAGAGATAGTTGGTTCCTGCGCCGCCATTGATGATGTCGGCGCCGCCGCCCGAGGAAATCCAGTTCCGGTTCGTGCCCGTGGCGTTCAGCGTCTCGGCCGTTCCATTGCCATTGCTCAGGGAATCGCCCGCGCCGGCTACGGCGAGAAACTGCGTGGAGGTCGAGCCGGTGAAATCGATCCGCGATGTCACCATGATCGTGCCGTCAGGGCCCTGCGTGAGACCGAGCAGGCTTTCGCGGCCGCTCGCGCTGGTCAGTTGCGTGGTGTTGATGATCGTGCCGTTGCTCGCATACTCGCGCACATAGACGTTGTAGGTCGTGCTGTCGCTGGCGGTGGCCGCGCTCGCCGGCGTAACGTAGGCGAGCAGGAACCCGCCGGAGGGCGTCGCGATCGCCTGGATCTGAGGCGTCTGAAAGGCGTTGCTGAACGCAAGCCCCAGATCGATCTCGACGCCATTGGGCGTGCCGTTGGTGTTGAAGAGCTGCAATTTCGACTGGTACTGGCTTGGACCCGAGACCTCTGTATCGATCGTGTAGATGCCGGCGATCAGCCCGGAGCTCAGTATAACCGTCTGGTGCGGACCTGTGCCGGCGGTCCGTTCCGGGCCGATCGGGGTCGTTGCGTTGTAGGGCGTCTCGCCGACGATGGCGGCTCCTGTCGCGCCATTGTTGATGCGGAACGTGTCGTAGAAGGCGCCGCTGGTGAAGGTGGCGTTGATGTCTCCGCCGCTCGGCGGGACCCAGCGCTGGCCGTAGATCGTCGAGACGATCTCGCCGGTCGGCAGCACGTCGACGTCGCTGATGTATTGCTGGCCGAAACGCGATTCCACCTGATAGGTCGGGAACGTGACCGTGCCCTGCGTCACGATGAAACGCGGCGCGCTGACCAGCGCGCCGGCGGCGTCGTAGATCGAGGCGCGTACGTCAATGCTTGTTCCTTGCGGACCGCTGCCGCCCTCGTAGATCGGCGTGCCGCCGTTCGTGACCCCGAGCGGGCCGGCCGGCAACGCGCCTTCGATGGTGTTCCACTCCACCACGAAGCCGCCACCGGGCAGCGCCTTGAGGATGTGTCCATAATTGACGCCGCCGTTGAAGAAGCCCGGGGTCGCAATGACGACGGGTCCGCTGGTGCGCTCCGTCAGGTCGGCGTTGTAGACGCGGAAGGCAATGTCGGAGCCCTTGGCCCCGGTCACCACGAAGCCGCCATCGGCCAGCGCCGCGACATGCGCGCCTCCTCCGCCCTGGACCGAGATCCCCGCGCCGCCCTGATAGGGATCGACGCTGCCGAGCAACGTGCCTGCCGGGCTGTAGACCTGGACTGGACCGGGCTGGATCCCCACGATGACCCGACCGTCCTGCAGCGTCGCGGCTTCAACGGTGTTGTTGGATGTCGAAAGGACGGCCCCGAACACTCCTACGGTCATCTGTGATGCTCCCTAGATCCACTCGTGGCGAGACCCGATGTCTCGCTGGACGCTCTGTCACCCGCAGAAACAGGCTATGATGGGAGTGGTGGAGGCCGCATCCCTCCAAAAGGCGGGGAGCTGCGAATTTCACAGAAGGCCGCAGGCTACCAGCATCGCCACGGCCTGCGCCCGCGTTTCGGCCCCGAGCTTGAGGCGCGCCGAAGCAAGGTAGTCCTTCACCGTGAGCGGGCTGATGCCGAGCCGGCTGCCGATCGCCCGGTCGTCGAGGCCCAGCGCCACCCAGCGCAGGCATTCGAGCTCGCGCGCCGTGACGCTGAATCCGGATTTTGCATCAAGCGTGACGCCAGCGATCTGCCGGCAGCGTTCGTGGGTATGCAGGCTGATCAGATGCAGGCCCTGCAGGGCCTCGAAGTGCAGCTCTCCCGGTTTGCCGGCGGTGGTGATCAGCCCGAAGTAACCGCCCGGCCCGTGGACCGGCACGCAGAAGCCGTCCGTCCATCCGAAGGGCAGGGCCGCCGCCAGGATGCGGCTTTCGCCAAGCGTGAGCTGCCGGGCGGCCGTCACATCCGACCAGCGAAACGGCATCAGCCGGCGGCGAGCCTCCGAAACCACGAAATCATGGTTGACGAAGCCTTCGGCCACGTAAATCTCGATCCAGGCCTGCGGCCAGTCCTGGAAGTAGAAATGCGTGGCCGCCCCCATGCGGGTAATCTGGAAATAGCCACAGGCCGCCTCGGTGTAGCCGAAGCGCGCGATCTCGGCCCGGTAGCGCTCCTGCACGGCCGCATGGCTACGCGCGGCCCTGATGTCGCGTTCGAATGCCGCCACGTCGACGCTGTCCGTCAACACGCCCTCCATTCCCAGCCTGGCCGAGCCTATGGCGTGACGTGGGGGGAGTCGAGTGCGGCATGGCAAAGGCGTCCGGCGGCGAGGCACCCAGCCTTCACTTCGCGCTTTGTGGCGCGTGAAGGGCTCGCCCGGCTCCATCCGCAGCCGGCCATCGTCAAAAGCCTTCACATACAGGAAGACCGCTTCGACGAAGCAGAACGGCGCGGGTGGCGTCTCCAAGGTTGGCCAGCAGCGGTGCTTCGGAACATTGTCAGCCCCCGCATGCCCGGTCCTGCCCGGTGCACAAAGCGATCCGATCAGGGCAGCAGCACCCCGGCCCCCGTGGTCTGCCGGCTTTCGATGTCCGCATGGGCGCGGGCCGCATCGGCCAGAGCGTACTGCCGCGGCGGCGCGATGCGGATGGCGCCCTTCAGCAGCATGTCGATCACCTCGGCCGCGCGGGTCAGAAGTTCCAGCCGGGTCCGCATGAACCAGTAGAAGCCGGCGCTGGTCACGAACAGCGAGCCCATGCGGTTCAGGTCGAACAGGTCGAAGGGCGGCACGGGCCCGGATGCCGTGCCGAAGGCGGCCAGCAGACCGCGCGGCCTCAGCGACTTCAGCGACATCTCGAACGTGTCCTTGCCGACGGAATCGAACACCACCGGCACGCCTTCGCCGGCAGTCAGGACCCGCACGCGCTGCACGATGTCGTCCTCGCCCAGCACCAGCGCATGATGGCAGCCATGCGCCGTCGCGATCTCCGCCTTGGCCCGTGAACTGACGACGCCGATCGTG
>JAIXZF010000298.1 GCA_027489835.1 Hyphomicrobiales bacterium | reverse complement strand
CTCGCGGCGCTCGGCGCCGAGATCGGCATCGAAGGCGGGGTGATCGCGGCCTCCGCGCCCCGAGGGCTCACCGGCGCGCGCATCGTGCTCGGCTCGCCCTCGGTCGGCGCCACCGAAACAGCGATGATGGCGGCGGTTCTGGCGCGCGGCGAGAGCGAGATCGTCAACGCGGCCCGCGAGCCGGAGGTCGCCGACCTCGCCGCCTGCCTCATCGCCATGGGTGCGCGCATCGAAGGCGCGGGCTCGCATCGCCTGCTGATCGCCGGAAGGGCGGAGCTCAGGGCCGCCAGCCACGACATCATCCCTGATCGCATCGAGGCCGGCACCTATGCCATCGCGGCGGCGATCACGGGCGGCCAGCTCGAACTCACCCATGCCAGGCTGGAGCATCTGGCAGCGGTGGCGCAGACGCTCGAGCAGGTCGGCGTCAGGCTCTGGCCGGGCGACAGGGGCCTCATCGTCTCGGGCGAGGGGCTCAGCGGCGTCGACATCTCCACCGAGCCCTATCCCGGCTTTCCCACCGATCTGCAGGCGCAGTTCATGGCATTGATGACCCAGGCGACCGGCGCTTCGCTCATCCGCGAGACCGTCTTCGAGAACCGCTTCATGCACGTGCCGGAATTGATGCGGCTGGGCGCCTCCATCGCGCTGCAAGGCACGACCGCGCTGGTGCGTGGCCCGACGCGGCTCAAGGGCGCGCAGGTGATGGCGACCGATCTGCGCGCCTCCGTCTGCCTCGTGCTCGCCGCTCTTGCCGCCGAGGGCGAGACCATCATCAACCGCGTCTACCATCTCGACCGGGGCTACGAGCAGCTCGACGTCAAGCTCCGCCGCTGCGGGGCAGACATCGTGCGCCTGTCGGATTGAGCGCGATGGACGGGCAGGAGCGCTTTTTCCTCGGCGTGGATGGCGGCGGCACGGGCTGCCGGGCCAGGGTGGAGACCGGTGACGGCGAGGTCCTCGGCCAGGGCCTGTCCGGCCCCGCCACCACCCGTCTCGGCATCGAGGCCGCCTGGGCGTCCGTCACCGCGGCCGCCTTCGCGGCGCTCGCCGAAGCTGGGTTGGAGCCCACTCGCCACGGGCTGGTGCATGTGGGCATCGGCCTCGCCGGAATCGGGCGCAAGGGCGCGCTGGAGGCGCTGACCGCAATCGCCCATCCCTTCGCATCGGTCGTTTTCACCAGCGATGCGCTCGCCGCCTGCCTGGGCGCCCATGGAGGCGAGGATGGCGCCATCGTCATCGCTGGCACGGGCTCGATCGGCATCGGCCGCGCCGGAGGGCGGGACCTGCGCGTGGGCGGCTATGGCTTTCCGATCTCGGACGAAGGCAGCGGCGCCGATCTCGGCCTGCAGGCGCTGCGGCTTGCCTTGCGCGCCCATGATGGCCGCATCGAGCCGACGCCGCTGCTGCGGGAGCTGATGCGGCGCTTCCATGACGACCCCTCGGAAGCGGTGGCCTGGATGGACCGCGCCACCGCCACCGATTACGCCACCTTCGCCCCGCTGGTGATGCGCCATGCCGATCAGGGCGACTCTGCCGGCCGCCGCATCGTTCAGTCCGCCGCCGAGCAGGTGGATGCGCTGGTCCGCGCGCTGTTCGACCAGGGCGCCCCCCGCGTCTCGCTTCTGGGAGGGCTCGCCAGCGCCATCGAGCCCTGGCTGTCGCCCGATGTCCGCAGGCGGCTGAGGCCCGCCGAGGGCGATGCCGTCGCGGGCGCGATCATCCTCGCGCGCCGGCAGCCGGGCTGAGCGCGGCCTGCGCCGATTGCGGCGCATCGCTGTGAGTGGTATCACGAAAGGCATCATACTGGTATCACCGCCCGCACCAACGAACAGCAGCTATTCATGGCCACAGAGGATGTCGACCCGCGCTTCGCCGACCTGGACGCCTGGCCCCTGGCCGGCGCCATGGAAGCGATGTGGGAAGGCCAGATGGCGGCCGTCGCGGCTGTCAGGCCCGCGCTCCCCGCCATCGCCGCGGCCGCGGAGGCCGCCGCCGCAGCGCTCGGCGAGGAGGGCCGGCTGATCTATGTCGGCGCGGGCACATCGGGGCGCGTCGCGGTGCAGGATGGCGCGGAGCTGCCGCCCACCTTCGATTGGCCGCTGAGCCGCATCGTCTTCGCCATAGCGGGCGGCAACGGCGCGCTGATCTCCAGCGTCGAGGGCGCCGAGGACGACGCCGCCGACGGCGAGGCCCAGATCGATGCGGCCGGGGCCGGTCCGTCCGATGTGGTGATCGGCGTCGCGGCCAGCGGCGCGACTCCCTTCACCGTGGCGGCTACACGGCGCGCCACGGAGCGGGGCGCGGTCAGCATCGGCGTGGCCAGCAACGCGGGGGCGCCGCTGCTGGCGGCCGCGCGGTTTCCGGTGCTGATCGAGACGGGCAGCGAGCTCATCGCGGGCTCGACGCGCATGAAGGCCGGCACCGCGCAGAAAGTCGTGCTCAACCTGATCTCGACGGGCATCATGCTGCGGCAAGGCCGCGTCTATCGCGGCATGATGGTCAACATGCACGCCGCCAACGCCAAGCTGCGCCTGCGCGCCGAGCGCATGGTGGCCCGGATCGCCGGCTGCGGACAGGATGAAGCCGCTGCGGCGCTCGCCGCGACCGAGGGCGACATCAAGCGCGCGACGCTGGCGGTGCTGGGCTATGGCGGCCCGCAGGCCGCGGCCATGCTGGAACGGTGCGGCGGCAATCTCCGCCTCGCTCTCTCGGACATTGCGAACGGAGCCCAGTGATGCTCCGGAT
>JAIXZF010000421.1 GCA_027489835.1 Hyphomicrobiales bacterium | reverse complement strand
GCGGTTGCCGCCGCGGGCTCGGCGCGTCGATGCCGGCGAAAGGCGGGCATGTCGGCCCTGCAGGCCATCAACTGGGCGAGAAAGCCCGCATCGGCCGCCGGCACGCGGGTCGGCGCGGAACGCGGGGGCCTGTTGCCGACGACCGCGAGCTGCCGCCCCGTTGCCTGCGCCTGCCCTTGATCCGCCCCATCCTGTGCCGCCATAGCCCACCTGTCCACCGCCGGAGATCGATGGGCCTGCGGTCGCAAGCCCCGTGCCTCGCTTAACGGGCTCTTAACGGCCCGGGTTGCATCATCGCGGGACAATCATCGCCGGCCATCGTCCGGACGATTCCTTGCCGTGACGACCTTCCGGCAAGGCGACTCAGGGGGTTTCGTATGTCCACCGATCTGCGCCGGCACGGCATCCCGGTTGATCCGCGGGACGTGCTCACCTCGATCGGCGAGGTCGTCTACACCTGGGACATGGCCACCGACGAGTTGCGCTGGGGACCGAACGCGCCCGATATCCTGGGGGCGGTGCCGGCCGAGGCAATGTTGACCGGAATGGGCTTCGCGCGGCTGGTCGAGCCCGGTGCGGGCCGCAGCCGCTACGATGCGATCGTCGAGGCTTCGGGCGCCGATCTCGGCGACGGCGTGCCCTATCGCACGCGCTACGCCGTGCTGATCGGTGACCGCCGCATGTGGGCGGAGGATACCGGCCGCTGGTTCGCGGGCGCCGACGGCAACCCTGTCCGCGCGCGCGGCGTGCTCAGGCTGGAGCGGCAGGTCAGCGACGCCGACCTCAGCGGCTCGAGCTTCACCATCTGCGACCGCGCCTCGCTGGTGCAGCGCCTCGACGAGCTGATGGCCGACCAGATGCCCGCCAACAAGTCCGTGGTCGTGCTGGCCGCCGCGATCGACGATCTCGACCGGATCAACGACGATTTCGGCCACGAGGCGACGGACACGATCCTCGTCGCCGTGCAGGAGCGGATGCGCGGCGTGATGCGCCGCCGCGACCGGCTGATGCGCTATTCGAGCAACCGCTTCGCCATCGTCATGACGGGCTGCGCGGCCGACCAGATCGAGATCGCGGCACGGCGCTTCACGCGCGCCATCTCGCGCTCGGCCATCGAGACGCCGCGCGGCATCGCGCTCGTCCACATCCGCATCGGGGCGGCCATGGCCCCGGACCTCACGCGCCACAGCGGCGCACTGCTCGGCGCGGCCGAGGCTGCCTTGAACGACGCGCGGCGCGGCCCGCTCGAGACCGTGATCGTGGCGCGGCGCGTGGAGCCCGCCCGCCCCGGCGGCGCCGGCAGCATGGACCATGACGCGCTGGGCGCGCTCAACGAGCGTCGCATCCGGCTCGCCCGCCAGCCGGTGGTGCGCGCCGCCGACCGGACCATCGCCTTCCATGAGGGGCTCGTCCGCATCGAGCGGCCCGACGGCAGCTACTTCGCGCCCGGCGACCTGATGCCGATGCTGGAGCGCCGCGGATTGGTGCGCCTGTTCGACCATCGGGTGCTCGAGCTCGCCATCGGAGGCCTCGCGCGCGAGCCGTCCGCCCAGCTCTCGATCAACGTCTCGCCCCAGTCGCTGACCGATCCGGTCTGGCTCGACGCGCTCAGGCTGCTGCTCAGGACCCATGCCGGCGTCCACGAGCGGCTGATCGTCGAGGTGACCGAAACCGCCACGATCAACTATGCCGAGGAGAGCCTGCGGGTCATCGGCGCGGTCAAGGATTGCGGCTGCCGCGTCGCCATCGACGATTTCGGCGCGGGCCACACCTCGCTCAAGCACCTGCGGGCCTTCCCGATCGACATCCTGAAGCTCGACGGCGCCTTCACCCAGAACCTGGCGCGCTCCACCGACGACCGCTTCTTCGTGCGCACGCTGCTCGATCTTGCCCAGCATCTCGGCGTCGAGACCGTCGCCGAATGGGTCGACAACGAGGCCGCGGCCCGGATGCTCGAGGACTGGGGCGTCGACTACCTGCAGGGCCACCTGACGGGCGCGGCCGCGCTCTGGGACATGGAGGGCGGCAGGCCGGCCCGCGCCGCCTGACGCGAAGGCGCTGCGCCGGAGTGCGGCCGTCCTTGCAGAGGCTCCGTTGGCTCAGCCCTTGTCGCTGAGCTTGGCGAGCTGCTCGCGCATCGCGGCCATCTCGCGCTTGAGCCCGTCGATCTCGTCATCCGAGGTCGGCTTGGCCGGCGTCCTGGGCGCTTCGGACGCAGTCTCAGCCGGCTTGGCGCCGAAGGGCGCGAACATCCGCATCGCGTCGCTGAAGATCTTCATGTTCGTCCGCGTCTGCTGCTCCATCGCCTCCATGGCCTTCTGCCCGAAGGCATTGGCCCCGAACGCCTTTGTCAGGTGGTCGCGGAAAGTGTGCTGCTCGCGCGTCAGGCTGTCGATCGACATTTCGAGATAGCGCGGCACCAAGACCTGCATGCTGTCGCCGTAGAAGCGGATGAGCTGGCGCAGGAAGGCGATCGGCAGGAGGTTCTGCCCTGTCTTGCTCTCCTCCTCGAAGATGATCTGGGCCAGCACCGAGCGGGTGATGTCCTCGCCGCTCTTTGCGTCGTAGACCACGAACTCCTCGCCGTCGCGGACCAGAAGGGCAAGGTCCTCGAGGGTCACGTAGGAGCTCGTTCCGGTGTGGTAGAGCCGCCTGTTGGCGTACTTCTTGATGACCGTCGGCTCTTTCTCGGCAACCATGACAAACCTTGTCCCGTCGGCCCGGTCGAAGATGACGCGACGCTTAAAATTGATGCATCCACGATAGCGCTTAAGCGGGGCTCTGCAAGTGATTGTTGCAATGCGGCAGCGCAGGATCCTGCGCCGCTTCACCCGAAAGTCCGCATTTGCACGGTCTTGCTTTTGACTTAGGTGCTTGACGGAGTAGGCAACGGCTTCGACAAAGACCCCACACATCGCTTCTCGGTGAGCAAGCAACGGACGTCGCCTCACGGCGACCAGGCAACGACCTTCAGGGAAGGACCAGACATGTCTTCGCAGGATATCGTGATCGTCGGCGCCGCGCGCACGGCGGTCGGCGCTTTCAACGGCGCGTTCGCAGCCACCCCTGCCCATGAGTTGGGCGCCGCCGCCATCAAGGCCGCCCTTTCCCGCGCCGGGGTGAACGCCGCCGAGGTGGACGAGGTCATCATGGGCCAGATCCTCTCGGCCGGGCAGGGCCAGAACCCCGCCCGCCAGGCCGCCATGGCGGCCGGCATCCCGCAGGAGGCGACCGCCTGGGGCCTCAACCAGCTCTGCGGCTCGGGGCTTCGCGCCGTCGCCATCGGCATGCAGCAGATCGCCAATGGCGACGCCAGGGTGATCGTGGCCGGCGGCCAGGAGTCCATGTCGCTGGCGCCCCATGTCGCGCACATGCGCTCCGGCACCAAGATGGGCGACATGAAGCTGCTGGACTCCATGCTCAAGGACGGCCTGATCGACGCCTTCCACGGCTACCACATGGGCAACACAGCCGAGAACGTCGCCAACAAGTGGCAGATCACCCGCGACGAGCAGGACGCCTTCGCCGTCGCCTCCCAGAACAAGGCCGAGGCGGCGCAGAAGGCCGGCAAGTTCAAGGACGAGATCGTCCCCTTCACCATCGCCGGCCGCAAGGGCGACATCGTCGTCGACCAGGACGAGTATCCCAAGCATGGCACCACGCTGGAAGGCGTCGCCAAGTTGAGGCCGGCCTTCGCCAAGGACGGCTCGGTGACAGCCGCCAACGCCTCGGGCATCAATGACGGCGGCGCGGCCGTGGTCATCATGACCGCGGCGGAAGCCGAGCGCCGGGGCCTCAAGCCCATCGCGCGCATCGCCTCCTGGGCGACGGCCGGCGTCGATCCCGCCATCATGGGCACGGGCCCGATCCCCTCCTCGCGCAAGGCGCTCGAGAAGGCGGGCTGGAAGATCGGCGACCTCGACCTCGTCGAGGCCAACGAGGCCTTCGCCGCGCAGGCCATCGCGGTCAACAAGGACATGGGCTGGGACACCGACAAGGTGAACGTCAACGGCGGCGCCATCGCCATCGGCCACCCCATCGGAGCCTCTGGCGCGCGCGTGCTGGTCACGCTGCTGCACGAGATGGCCAGGCGCGACGCGAAGAAGGGCCTCGCGACGCTCTGCATCGGCGGCGGCATGGGCGTCGCCATGTGCCTCGAGCGCTGAGCTGACGCACCTCGCCGGGGACGGCGGCAAGCAAGGATGCCGGAGGTGCGGGCTGCGCCCCCGGCCTCCGTCGGACAGGTTCACGACAACGACAAGAAAACCACAACAGGAGAGGACTATCCCATGGGCAGAGTCGCATTGGTCACCGGCGGAAGTCGCGGCATCGGGGCCGCCATCTCGAAGGCCTTGAAGGCGGCGGGCTACACCGTCGCAGCCTCCTACGCGGGAAATGACGAGGCCGCCGCGGCCTTCTCCCGGGAAACCGGCATTCCGACCTACAAATGGGACGTGTCGGATTACGACGCCTGCGTCGCCGGCATCGCCGCGGTCGAGGC
>JAIXZF010000252.1 GCA_027489835.1 Hyphomicrobiales bacterium | reverse complement strand
GCGCTGCTGACGGGCATCGCCGCGGCCCTCGTCGCGCTCGTGCTCAAGCCGCGCCCGGACGCCGCACGCGAGTCGCTCAGCCTCGCCGGCGCTCTCGGACGCTACCGCACCGTCTTCGCCAACCCGAAGACACTGGTCCTTTACGCCATCGTCATCGCCGAGGGCGCGCTGATCTTCGGCATCATGCCGTTCGTCGCAGGCATCCTCGCGGACCGGACCGGCGTCGGCCCCACGCAGGCGGGGCTCGTCGTCGGCGGGGCGGGTTTGGGCGGCCTCATCTACGGCTTCGGCGTGCGGGTGCTCGTGGCCCGGCTCGGTCCGGCCCGCATGGTCGTCGTGGGCGGCCTGCTGATGGCGGCTGCGATCACCATCTTCTCGATCCCCACCCTGCCCTGGTGGACCGGCATCCTGTGCTTCATGACTCAGGGCTTCGGCTTCTTCCTCATGCATGGCACCTATCAGGCGCAGGCGACCGAACTCGCGCCCGATGCGCGGGGATCGGCGGTGGCGCTCTTCGCGTGCTCGCTGTTCACCGGCCACGCCATCGGCCCGGTGGTGTTCGGGCTGCTGAAGACCAGCTTCAATCCGACCGTGGCGCTGCTCTTCATGGCGGCCGGCATCGCGATGCTGGGCCTCGTTGCGCGCCGCGCTCTGCGTCTTTGATCCGCTGCCGGCCCCCTCACCTCGCTCGATAAGGCGGCACGCCCTGATCGGGAACCCAGAGGTTGGCGGGCGGCGCGCCGGTCTGCCAGAACACGTCGATGGGAATGCCGCCGCGTGGATACCAGTAGCCGCCGATCCGGAACCATTTCGGCGCCAGAAGCTCGACCAGCTTGCGGCCGATCCCGACCGTGCAATCCTCGTGGAAGGCGCCGTGGTTGCGGAAGCTGGTGAGATAGAGCTTCAACGACTTTGACTCGACCAGCCATTCGCCCGGCAGGTAGTCGATGACGAGGATGCCGAAATCGGGCTGGCCCGTGACGGGGCAGATCGAGGTGAATTCCGGCGCCGTGAAGCGTGCGAGGTAATCGATGCCGTGATGCGGATTGGGCACCCGGTCGAGCGTGGCTTCCTCGGGCGAGGCGGGAATGGCGGAAGGCTGGCCGAGATGGGTGGTCGATGGACTGGCCATGAAAGGCTCCTGGTGACGACTGCGCGCCTTTTGGCAGGTCGCGGCACTGAAGGAAACCCGCTCCAGGACACTGGCCGGACGGCGGATCGCCTGTCCGCGCTTGCGCGGACAGGCCTTGCGTTGCGAACAGCGCCCTTTCCGCAGGGCGCGGTCTTGGCTAGAAGCGCGGCATCCTCCCCGGCTCCCGGCTCCGAAAGGCACCGCCCATGACCTCCATCATCGACATCACCGCCCGCGAAATCCTCGATTCCCGCGGCAATCCCACCGTCGAGGTCGACGTCGTCCTCGAGGACGGCTCGATGGGCCGTGCGGCGGTGCCATCCGGCGCATCGACCGGCGCGCACGAGGCGATCGAACTGCGCGACGGCGACAAGAAGCGCTATGGCGGCAAGGGTGTGCTGAAGGCCGTGGAGGCCGTCAACGGGACCATCGCGGAGGCGCTGACAGGGCTCGACGCCGAGGAACAGGTGCTGATCGACGAGACGCTGATCGAGCTCGACGGAACGCCCAACAAGGCCAACCTCGGCGCCAATGCGATCCTCGGCGTGTCGCTCGCCGTGGCCAAGGCCGCCGCAGATGCGTCCGCGCTTCCGCTCTACCGCTATGTCGGCGGCACGCAGGCGCGCGTGCTGCCGGTGCCGATGATGAACATCATCAACGGCGGCGCGCACGCCGACAACCCGATCGACTTCCAGGAATTCATGGTGATGCCGACGGGAGCTTCCACGCTGGCCGAGGCCGTGCGCTGGGGCTCGGAAATCTTCATGACGCTCAAGTCGGCCCTGAAGAAGGCCGGCCACAACACGGCCGTCGGGGACGAAGGCGGCTTCGCGCCGAACCTCGCTTCGGCCGAAGCCGCACTGGACTTCGTGATGGAAGCCATCGCCTCGGCCGGTTTCAAGCCCGGCACGGACGTGCATCTCGCGCTCGATTGCGCCGCCACCGAGTTCTTCAAGGACGGCGTCTACGACTATCATGGCGAAGGGGTGAAGCGCTCCGTCCAGCAGCAGGTCGAGTATCTCGCCAAGCTCGCGGCGGCCTATCCGATCGTGTCGATCGAGGACGGCATGTCCGAGGATGACTGGCAGGGCTGGAAGGGCCTGACCGACATGATCGGCGGCAAGGTCCAGCTGGTCGGAGACGACCTGTTCTGCACCAATGTCGAGCGGCTCACCCGCGGCATCAAGGGCGGCTACGGCAACGCCATCCTGATCAAGGTGAACCAGATCGGTTCGCTTACGGAAACCCTCGAGGCGGTGGACACCGCCCAGCGCGCTGGCTACCGGGCGGTCATGTCCCACCGCTCCGGCGAGACGGAGGACGCGACCATCGCGGATCTGGCCGTCGCCACCAATTGCGGGCAGATCAAGACCGGCTCGCTGTCGCGCTCCGACCGTACAGCGAAATACAACCAGCTGATCCGGATCGAGCAGGAGTTGGGCTCGCAGGCGCGCTATGCGGGCCGGGCCGCGCTGAAGGCGCTGGCCTGACGGCACATTGCCGGAAGGCTGGCGCACGCCGGCCGGCGGCCTCGCGTCGCCGACCGAGCGCTGCCGCTCGTTCTGTCCACGGGGCGAGCCCTCAATGGCATATGTGGCAGGCCATGACGCCCCATGCGCAACCGCGCCATGCCCCGGCCCGCATGGTCACGGACCGGCGGCCATGCCATGGGTTGGCAACATGCACGGAGCCCCATGGCCTTCCTGACCTCGATCTCGCGCCGGAACCTTGCCTTCATGGGCATGTGCCTGGCGATGTTCATCTACGGCGCGAACTTTGTGGTCAGCCGCCACGCCGTTCTCAACGGGCTGTCGCCTCACGACCTCCTGGCGCTGCGGTTCCTTGTCGCCGGGCTGCTGCTGCTGCCCGTGTTCGGGCTCACCGGCTGGAACGACTGCGCCGGCATCGGCTGGCGGCGCGGCGTGCTGCTGGCCTGCATGAGCGGCTTTCCGATGAGCTATCTGATGCTGACCGGTCTGACGATGGCGCCGGCGGCGCATGGGGCGTCCATCAGCCCAGGCACCGTCACGCTGATCGGCATCGTCGGCGGCGTCGTGCTGTTCGGCACCCGGCTGACCGCGCAACTCGCCTTCGGCGTCGCGATGGTGCTGGCGGGGCTCGCCGGGCTCGCGCTGGCCGGCGCCAAACCGTCGGCGGCGCTGCCGAACATGGTCTGGGGCGATTTGTGCTTTCTTGCTGTCGGCCTGCTGTGGGGCTTTTACCCGCTGATGCTGGCCAAATGGGGGATCGACGGGCTGAAGGCGACGGCGGTCGTCTCCGTCCTCTCGATGCTGTACCTGCCGGTCTACGCGCTGTTCTTCTTCAGGGGTCTCGATGTCGCGCCCTGGTGGAACATCGTGCTGCACGGGCTCAATCAGGGCGTGCTCAACGTCGTCGTCGGCCTGTGGATCTGGGCCTGGGCCGCGAAGGTGCTCGGCGTCGCGACGGCGGGCCGCTTTCCGCCCCTGATCCCCGTGACCGGCACCGTGCTCGGCATGCCGGTGCTGGGCGAATGGCCGGGGTCCGTGCAGTTGGCAGGCATCGCGCTGATCGTGATCGGCCTCTTCATCGCGGCCTGGAAGCCCGCCGAGAAGCCGCTGCCTCCGGGTTGAAGGCGTTACTTCCTGACCGGATCGCGCGGCGGCTCGGACACGACGCGGTACTCGACATCCTCGATCTCGTCGCGCGCGGCCGCCGCCGGGCGCTTGCGATGCGGCGCGCGCTGCGGTGGGGCAAATCCCGCCCCGGCCAGGAGCCGCTCGATCCGCTTGCGCAGGACGAAGGCCGCGACGCCGCCTGCAATGAGGACAATGGGCAACAGAAGCACGGCCAGCGTGCTGATGACCAGGAACAGCGCGATGCCGAGCGCCGCGCTTCCGGCAGCGACCAGGCCGAAAGCCCAGTTCGGCAGGGTCACCGTCTTCCGGCTGGTCCGTCCGCGATAACCCAGGCGTTGCATCGGGCGTCGATCCTCATCGCGGCGCCAACGCGCCGCCGACGACTATGTGGCCACCGGCGGGGGCGAAAGCAAGGCGTCGCGCGTGGCGGCGCTCCACAGCAAAGGCTGCGCGCGGCGCTCCCGGTGGCTGACCGGACGCCGCAGCTTCGCTAGGCTGCGGTCATGGCACCCGACCACGACATTGCCCGCCTCATCGAGATCATGGCCGCCTTGAGGACGCCCGGCACGGGTTGCCCATGGGATCTCGAGCAGGACTTCGCCAGCATAGCCCCCTACACGATCGAGGAGGCGCACGAGGTTGTCGACGCCATCGAGCGCGGCGACCTGCTCGATCTCAGGGACGAACTCGGGGACCTGCTGCTGCAGGTCGTCTTCCATGCCCGGATGGCCGAAGAGCGCGGCGCCTTCGTCTTCGGAGACGTCGTCGAGGCCATCACCCGCAAGATGATCCGCCGGCATCCCCATGTCTTCGGCGAGCGCCGCAACTGGACGCCCGAGGAGGTCAAGGGGTCGTGGAAACGGATCAAGGCCGAGGAGAAGGCCGAACGCGCGGCCGAACGTGCCGCGGCCGGCGCCCCTGCCTTGCCGGGCGGATTGCTGGGCGAGGTTCCGGGGTCGATGCCACCGCTGGCGCGGGCCGTGAAGCTGCAGGAAAAGGCCGGCACCGTCGGCTTCGACTGGAACGACCCGAAGGCCGTGCTCGCCAAGATGCGCGAGGAGATCGACGAGATCGAGTCCGCGCTGGAAGGAGGCGCGCGCAAGGAGATCGCAGGTGAGATCGGCGACATGCTGTTCGCAGTCGCCAACCTCGCCCGCCATGTGAAGGTCGACCCGGGCGCGGCGCTCTCGGCCACCAACATCAAGTTCATCCGGCGCTTCGGCTATATCGAGGCGGCGCTGGCCGAACAGGGCCGCGGCCTGGCGGACAGCGATCTCGCCGAAATGGACGCGCTCTGGAACGAGGCGAAGGGCAAAGTCTGAGATCAGCGCTCTCGCGCGGCGGGGAAGCGCTGCAGCACACGATCCCGGCGCTGCGGCGGAACGCGGACCATGGCGAGGATGCGCCCCTCGGTGTCCTCCCGACGCTCCAGCACCTCGCCCTGCGTGTAAAGCCAGGCGAGCCCGGCGCCATCGCTGGGCTCCAGCGTGACGAGGTAATTGGTCGTGTCGCGCGCGAGCCTGTCCTCGATGCGGGCCAGGAGTTGGTCGACCCCCTCTCCGGTCAGCGCCGACACCAGCACGGGCCGCGCCTCGCTGGGGCGATGGCCGGCCACGGCAGCAAGCTGGTCGTGGACATGCGCGGGCAGAAGGTCGGCCTTGTTCCACACCTCGATCAGCGGCGTCGGCGGCTCCGCAGGCTTATCGCCACGGGCCGAGGCGCCCATCACGCCGAGATCACGCAGGATGGCCTCAACGTCGGCGCTCTGGGCTTCGGTGTCGCCATGCGCCATGTCCCGAACGTGCAGGATGACATCGGCCTCGACCACGTCCTCGAGCGTGGCGCGAAAGGCCGCGACCAGCATGGTCGGCAGGTCGGAGATGAACCCGACCGTGTCGCTGAGGATGATTTTCTGGCCATGGGGCAGCTTCACCGCCCGCGCCGTCGGGTCCAGCGTCGCGAACAGCAGATCCTTGGCGAACACGTCGGCCTTGGCCAGCCGGTTGAACAGCGTCGACTTGCCGGCGTTGGTGTAGCCCACCAGCGCCACGATCGGATACGGCACCTTGGTGCGGCTCTTGCGGTGCAGCCCGCGCGTGCGGACGACCGTTTCCAGATCGCGCTCGATCTTGCCGACGCGCTCCTGGATCTGGCGCCTGTCCGCTTCGATCTGGGTTTCGCCGGGGCCGCCCAGAAAGCCGAAGCCGCCGCGCTGCCGCTCGAGGTGGGTCCATGAGCGGACGAGCCGGCTCTTTTGGTAGTTGAGATGAGCGAGCTCGACCTGG
Source organism: Hyphomicrobiales bacterium (assembly GCA_027489835.1). Classification (GTDB taxonomy): domain Bacteria; phylum Pseudomonadota; class Alphaproteobacteria; order Rhizobiales; family Beijerinckiaceae; genus Allobosea. Next base: position 710 of record JAIXZF010000252.1, on the reverse strand, counting down.
AGCGCGCCCTCCTTGGTACGGGCGCGGCGGCCGAAGATCTCGAGGATCAGGCCCGTGCGGTCGATCACCTTGCAGGCCCAGGCCTTTTCGAGGTTGCGCTGCTGGATGGGCGAGAGCGGTGCGTCGACGATGACAAGCCTGACCTCGTTGTCCTTCACGAACTCGCCGATCTCCTCGACCTTGCCCTTGCCGAGATAGGTGGACGGGCGCAGCGCCTGAAGCTGGGCGATGCCCTGGCCGATCACAGTGAGGTCGATCGCCGCGGCGAGCCCCACCGCCTCGTCGAGCCTTGCTTCCATGGCGCGCGTCGCCGCAGGGCCGCGATCCGGATCGCTGGAGGCGCGGGACTGGGCACGAGGCGAGAGATACGGGCCAAGCACATAGGCTTTCGTGCCGTGGGCGATGTCGCGCTCGATGTCGTCGAGTGCCTTGCGCGTATCAGCTTGTGCCTGGTTCGCCTTGGCCTTGCCGATGATCTGCTCGTTCATGGGCCTGTGTTACTCCAGCCTCGTCCTCCGGTCGAGGAGAGCCTTGCGCCGTTGTCGCCAAGGGCAACGCCGTGCCAAGATCGGCGACGCCGCATCACATCCTTGAGTCCTTCCTTCGAACGCCAGCCGAATCGAGCCGTTCCCCATGGCCGCCCCCAAAACAGCTCTGCCGGAGCCGGCCGGCCCGCAGGCGCAGAGCGAGACCTTCACGCCCAAGCTGGT
>JAIXZF010000408.1 GCA_027489835.1 Hyphomicrobiales bacterium | reverse complement strand
TGGCACAACCAGCGCGCCGATGATGGCGCGGAGGTCGTGCTGCTCGAGCGCAGCGACGTCGAAAGGCTGCTGCCGGGCGTGCGTCTCGGCGCCGACGTCACGGGGGCGAGTTTCTGCGCCAGCGATGGCGAATGCGATCCGCTGGCCTTGCTGAAAGCCCTGCACCTCGCCATGGCGCGCGAGGGCATCACGCTCCACCGCGAGTCGAAGGCTCTGGCGGTCACGCATCGCGGCGGCGTCTTCCGCGTCGACACCGAGCGCGGCGCCTACGAAGCTCCGCGGCTGGTCTTGGCTGCCGGGTTGGGAAGCGCCGCGCTGGCGCCGATGGTCGGGCTGCCATCGCTTCTGCGACCCGAGCGCGGGCAGATCCTCGTCACCGAGCGCATCGCGCCGTTCCTGCCCTTCGCGGGCGACACGATCCGGCAGACCGCCGACGGGACAGTCATGATCGGCGCGACGCATGAGGATGTGGGCCTCGACCTCGGCGTCACGGAGGAAGCCGGCGCGGCGCTGGCCCGCCATGCGGTGGCGGTGTTTCCGGGCCTCGCCAAGGCGCGCATGGTCAGGACCTGGGCCGGGCTCCGCGTGCTGACGCCGGACGGCCATCCCCTTTACGCGGAGAGCGCGTCCTGCCCGGGCGCGGCGTTGGTGACATGCCATTCCGGCGTGACCCTTGCGGCGGCGCACGCGCTCAGATTGGCCCCGGCGCTGCTCGCCGGACCGATCGACGAAGCCTTCGCGGCGTTCGGCCCCTCCCGTTTCGCTAGCCAGGCGCATGTTTCGCAAGCCGCCTGACGCGCCGGCCGGCGTCACCGTCTTCGTGGCGGGCCAGCCCGTGCGGATGGCGGCGGGCGAGAGCGCTGCCGCCGCGGTCCTGCTTGCCGGCCTGGGTTCCAGCCGGAGCCATCCGGTCGATGGCGGCGCGCGGCTGCCTTACTGCATGATGGGCGTGTGCTTCGAATGCCTGATGGTGATCGACGGCGCGCCGGGGCGACAGGGCTGCCTCGTTCCGGTACATGAGGGCATGCGCATCGAACCCATGGCGGGCCTTCCCGATCTGGCGGGTGCGCCTCCCTGATGGAATTCGACATCGCCATCGTCGGAGCCGGCCCGGCGGGCCTCGGCGCGGCCATCGAGGCCGCTGGCCTCGGGCTGTCCGTCATCGTGCTGGACGAGCAGCCCGCGCCCGGCGGTCAGGTCCACCGTGCCATCGAGGTCCGAAAGGCAGCGGGGCGTCTCGACGGCGAGGATGACCGCGACGGTGCCGCGCTCGTCGCGGCCTTCCGGGCGAGTGGCGCCGTCCACCGGCCCGGCGTCCAGGTCTGGTGGATGGATCCGCCCGCCGGTGGCGCGGGCTTCCGCCTGGTCGCGACGCAGGACGGCGCATCGCAGGGCATCGCCGCGAAGCGCGTTCTGCTCGCCGTTGGCGCGCTAGAGCGTCCCGCGCCGTTTCCCGGCTGGACGCTGCCGGGCGTGCTGACCGTGGGCGCGGCGCAAATCCTGTTGAAGTCCGGCGGCAACCTCGCTGCCGCGCCGCTGGTCATCGCGGGGCAGGGGCCGTTGCCGCTCCTGTTCGCATCCCAACTCGCGAAAGCGGGAATGGTCCCCGACCTCATCCTCGACACAGCGCCCGCCGACGCGTGGCGTCGCGCCCTGCCGCATCTGCCGGGCGCCCTTCGTGGCTGGCGGCAGCTGGCGCGAGGGCTCCACCTCATGCTCGCGCTCCGCCGATCCCCGCCGCACTGCGTCGCGCGGGTCCGCGAGATCGAAGCGCTGGGCGAGCACCGGCTCGAGGCGGTCCGCTACCGCACAGAGGCGGGGTGGACGCAGGTCCCGGCCACGATCCTCCTTGTGCATGAAGGCGTCATCCCCAACGTCCACGCGGCCATGTCGCTCGGGGTCGAGCATGTCTGGGATGACGGCCAGGCCTGCTGGCGGCCGAAGCTCGGGGTCGACGGTGAGACATCGGTGCCAGGCCTGTTCATCGCAGGCGACGCGGCTGGCATTGGAGGCTGGCGGGTGGCCGCCATCGACGGCCGGCTCGCGGGGCTTCGGGCCGCCGAGGCGCTGGGCGCGTCGACCGACGCGGCGAGGCGCAGCCGGTTGCGGCTGGAACGCCGCCCGCACGCGGCCTTGCGCCCCTTCCTCGACGCACTGGGCCGGCCGCGCGAGGAATTGCTGGCGCCGGCTGACGCCACGGTCGTCTGCCGCTGCGAGATGGTGACCGCCGGCGCCGTGCGAGCGGCAGTGCAGGCAGGCGCAACCGGACCCAACGAGGTCAAGATCCGGACGCGCTGCGGCATGGGTCCGTGCCAGGGGCGGCTCTGCGGCCCGTCTCTGACGATGCTGGTGGCCGAGGCGCGCGGGGTCCCGCCGGCAAAGGCCGGACATCTGCGCATCCGTCCGCCGCTGAAGCCCGTGACGCTTGGCGACATGGCAGGCATTCCGCCCGAGGATCGTGCCGGCTGACGCGGGCCGCCAGCCTCGGCTTGCGCGCGTCGTGACCTGGGATCGAGGGGCGTTTCCAGGCGCGGCTTGTGTTCATGACAAAGGTCGTAGCCAACTCACAACCGATACGGACTCCGGCATTGGTGCATGATTTCTCATATCATGGAACTCCGTGAATGCGCCGTTGGCACTTGCGAATCGGCTGACGAGTTCCACGTCTTGACCGTTGCGCCGGGCATCCTCTTCGCAGCGGTGCTGCGCATGGCGCAGCTCCACGGTATGACGTGTCAGGGCCGACGTTCGATGCTATCGCGGCGGCCGAGGCAGTGCAGGCAGGAGTGGCTGATGGCGGGCGCGATCTATCCCGATCTTGATGGCAAGGTCGTCGTGGTGACGGGCGGCGGAAGCGGAATTGGCGAAGCCATCGTCAGGCGCTTTGCCGGGCAGGGGTCGCGCGTGGGCTTCATCGACATCCAGCGCGAGCCGTCCGAGGCGCTGGTGCGTGACGTTGCAGGCCCCGGCCCGTTGCATTTTGAGCATGCGGACCTGACCGACACCGAAGCGCTCAGGGCGGCCATCGAGCGCATCCGGTCCGCGCTCGGGCCGGTCGACGTCCTCGTCAACAACGCCGCCCATGACCAGCGCCATGACACCCTGACGGTCACGCCCGAGTATTGGGATGACCGGATCGCCGTCAACCTGAAGCATCAGTTCTTCGCGGCGCAGGCCGTGCTGCCGGACATGATGGCGCGGAAAGGGGGATCGATCATCAACTTCGGCTCGACATCGTGGATGATCGGGCAGGGCGGCATGGCGGCCTACACGGCCGCCAAGTCCGCGGTGCTGGGGCTGACGCGCTCGCTCGCCCGCGATTTTGGCCCCTACAACATCCGCGTCAACGCCATCGCTCCTGGCTGGATCATGACGCAGCGCCAGATCGACCTCTGGCTGACGCCAGAAAGCGAGAAGGAGCTGATGAACCGCCAATGCCTCAAGCGGAAGCTCGTGCCCGACGACATCGCGCGGGCGACATTGTTCTTCGCCTCCGAGGAAGCCGGCGCCTGCACCAACCAGCAATATGTCGTGGATGGCGGCTGGGTGTGAGGCGCGGGGGTTTGTCGGGTGCGCCCGGCAGGTCTTTCAGGCCGCCGCGCGGGGCGCGTGCAGCACATAGTACTTCACCACCGCGACCGGCATGTCCCAGATGCCCTTGAAGCCGGCCGGCACCACGAAACCCTGCCCGGCACGATAGATCTCGGTCTTGCCTGCGGCGTCGGTCAGATGCACCTCACCCTCGACGATGTAGCAGAATTCGTCCTTCGTGTAGTTCACCTCGATGCGGTTCGGCGCCGAGCGCCAGATGCCGCAGCTCAGAGCGCCCGTGGGGTCCGCATAGGCCTTGCTCGCCGCGGTCAGCTTGCCGTCGGTCGGCGCCGGGCAGTCATCCGGGGCGATGCGGATCGAGGGAATGACGGTCATGGCATGGTTCTCCACATTTCAGGCCTGGGCCTTGATGGCGGCCGCAACGGCGCCGAAGAGGATGGCGATCTCGTCCTGCGATATGATCAGCGGCGGCGAGAGCACGATATTGTCCCCGCTAGCGCGCACAAGCACGCCGCGTTCGTAGCAGTGCTGGAACACGGCCTGCGCCCGCCCGCCGGGCTCGCCGGCCGCCGACGCGATCTCGATGGCGCCGAGGAGCCCGAGATTGCGGATGTCCACGACCTGAGGCAGGCCCTTGAGTCCGTGGATCGCCTCCTGCCAGAGCGGCGCCATCGCGGCCGAGCGCTCGAACAGGCCTTCGTCCCGGTAGACGTCGAGCGTCGCGAGCGCGGCAGCGCAAGCCAGCGGATGCCCTGAATAGGTGTAGCCATGCATGAGCTCGGGCGAACCCTCGGGCCCGGTCATCAGCGCATCGTGGACATGGCGTGCGACGAGCGTCGCACCCATCGGCACCGAGCCGTTGGTGAGGGCCTTGGCGCTGCAAATAATGTCGGGCGTCACGCCAAAATAGTGGGAGGCGAAATTGGTCCCTAGCCGCCCGAAGCCCGTGATGACCTCGTCGAAGATCAGCAGGATGCCGTGCTTCGTGCAAAGCTCCCTGAGGCGCCTGAGATAGCCTTGCGGCGGCGGGATCACACCCGGCGCGCCCGACACCGGCTCGACGATGACGGCCGCGATGGTCGAGGCGTCGTGGACGCCGACAAGCCGCTCCAGCGCGTCTGCCAGCTCAGCGCCGTGTTCGGGCTCGCCGCGGCTGAAGGCGTTGCGCCCCTTGTCATAGGTCATCGGCAAGTGCAGCGCGCCGGGCAGCAGCAGCCCGAACTGCTTGCGGTGCGCACCGACGCCCGCGACCGAAAGACCGCCGAAGCCGACGCCATGATAGCTGCGCTCGCGGCCGACGAGACGCTGCCGCCCGCCATCGCCGCGGGCGCGATGATAGGCGAGCGCGATCTTCAGCGCGGTATCCACCGCCTCCGAACCGGAATTGCTGAAGAACACGCGGTCGATACCGTCCGGAGCGAGCAGCGCGAGGCGGCTCGCCAGCTCGAAAGCTTTGGGGTGGCCGACGCTGAAGATCGAACAGAAATCCAGCGTGCCGGCTTGGGCGCGGATCGCCTCGACGATCGGCTTGCAGTCATGCCCCGCGTTGACGCACCACAATCCTGCCAATCCATCCAGCAAGCGATCGCCATTGTCGGCGGTGAAGTACATGCCCGACGCGCCGCTGATCATCCTGGGCTGCTGCTTGAAGCGGCGGTTGGCCGTGAACGGCATCCAGAGCTGGTCGAGATCGTTGGGCGTCCGCATCCTTGTATCCTCTCGCAGAGTTGTATTTCAGTACATAAAAGACACAAGGGATCGGCGCTGCCGAATTTAGCGCTTCAATTGCCTCGAACGCTCGATGTGCCGCCGCATCAACAGGCTCGCGATCTCGCGGTCGCCCGCTTCGAGCCGGTCGAGGATGTCGAGGTGCTCGCGACAGTTCACCGCGACGCGCTCCGTGCCGTAGGTCCAGTGATAGTTGCTGAAACGGCGAAGCCGCGTCTGCTGGACCACCGCGTGGTGGATGAAACGGTTGCCCGAGGCCAAGGCCAGACCCTCATGGAAGCCGGCGTTCATGGCGAAGAAGGCGATGCTGGACGTCGAGGTCCAGGGCTCCACCAGCGCTCGCTCATGGGTTTCGCGCATGCGGGCGGCCCAGGCCGGATCGAGCCTGAACGCGGGCTCCAGCAACGCTGCGGGCTCGATCAGAAGGCGGAATCGGTAGCTTTCGTCGCGCGCCACTGGATCGTGCGGCAGCACTTCAAAAGACCAGCCATAGCCTGGCTTCCTGACGGCGATGCCCGCCTCCAGCAGGCTTGCGAGCGCCCGCAGCACAGCTTGGCGTGACACGGCGTAGCGCCGCATCAGGTCTGCCTCGGAGATCGTGTCGGCAAGGACGCCGTCCAGTCGGTCGCGCGCGATGGCGATGATGAGCGCGTCGTCCTCCGCCTCGGGCTGCCCGGCCTCGCTGCCTTCGAGCGGCGGCGCCTCCCGGAGCGTGAAGCCCCGGCCGTCCGCGCTCTCGACGACGCCAAGCTTCGCCAGATGTGCGAGCGCACCGCGCACCGGGGTGCGTGAGACGTTGAGCTGCCGCGCGAGCGCCAGTTCGGTCAGGCGCTGCCCCGAGGCAAATCCGCCGTTGCGGAACAGCGCCAGCATGCGGTCCGCCAGATCCTTCTGGAGCCGGCTGGGATGGTGGGCTCCCGGTCTCGGCCGGGCTTCGGAAAAGGCGCCCGTCTGTCGCGCTGGCATGTCTCGAACGCCTCCTGTCTCGCCATTCCTAGCGCGCGCAATTTGGTCTTGCAAATTCATGAAATGCTGTTTGACTGAGATCGAGGCGGAGCTGCTCCATGGTCGAACCCTTCCCCCTGATCGAGCTGGGCGGCAGCATTGGCGAGCGGGGACTGGCCTATGGTCGGCAGGCCGCCGAGCGCATCCACAAAGGCGCGCTTCACTACCGCGAGCAGCTGGCGCGCGACGGCTTCGACGATGCAGGCGTCGACGCGCTCGTCGAGCGGCTGGTGCCGCTCATGGCCAGGTTCGATCCGGCCTATGTCGAGGAGATGCGCTTCATCGCCAGGGGCGCCGATGCGCCGTTCTCCACGATCGCGCTGATCAACGCCCGCACCGAGGTGCTGAAGCTTGCGCAAAGGGCGCGCGCCGAGCGTGGCGCCGTCGAGGATGGGGCGGTCGACACCGATCCCGATGGCTGCACCTCGGTGGTGCTGCTGCCCGAGGCGACTGCCGATGGACGCGTCGTCCACGGCCAGAACTGGGACTGGAAGGTGGAGTGCGCGGAGACGAGCGTCGTCCTGTCGATCGAGAACGAGGGCAAGCCGGACATCCTGACCTTCACCGAGGCCGGCGGCCTCGCGCGGTCGGGACTCAACAATGCTGGCCTGGCGATCACCGCAAACTATCTCGAATCCGATCGGGATTATGCGCGCATAGGCGTGCCGCTGGCGCTGATCCGCCGCAAGGCGCTCGAATGCACGCATCTCGCCCACGCGATCCGGGCCGTGCATTCCACGCCCAAATCGGCGTCGAACAACATCGTGCTCAGTCACGCAGACGGGCTGGCGTTCAATTTCGAGTGCGCGCCCGACGAGACCTTCCTGGTGCACCCGGAGAACGGTCTGCTGGTGCATGCCAATCACTGGGTCAGCCCAATCGCGCTCGGCAAGCTGAAGGACACCGGCATCGCGACGGTGCCCGACAGCCTCTACCGCGACCTTCGCGTGCGGGCGCTGCTGGCCCCCAGGCTGGGGCGCGCATCGGCGCAGGACATGCGCGACGCGCTGTTCGACGATTTCCAGTCGCCATGGTCGGTCTGCCGGCCTCCGCGCATGAGCCTCAACGACAATCTGAGCGCGACGGTCGCGATGGTGGTGATGGAGCCGGGCGAAAGCGTGATGAGCGTCACACCCCTGCCGGCGCTGAACCGCGAGGTCACGACCTATCGCATGCGCCGACCCTATGCCGGCGCAAAGCGGGCTGACGCCGGCGAGGCGCCGCGCCAGGCCCGGCTGAAGACCGCTTGAACGTTACGTGTCCGGCCCCGGCCGGACATGGCTGTTGTTTCGATCACGAGGAGCGCCCCATGGCCAAAGTGTCGACTGCATCGTTTCCGGCCCGGCCGTTTCGCGCCGGCTTCCTAGCTGCTGGCCTTTTCGCGGCCGCGTCTGTGCCGATGGCGCTGCCTGCGGCGGCCCAGCCCGCGCCGGGCGGCGGGACGATCCGCACGATGCTGAACTCGGATCTGCGCAGCTCCGATCCGGGCGTGAACCGCGACCTGAACTCCGACACCGTCGTCATGCACATGCTCGAAGGCCTCGTCGCCTTTCGAGAGGACCTCACGGTCGGACCGATGCTGGCCTCCAAGGTCGATCTGTCGGAAGACGGAACCACCTACACCTTCACGCTGCGCGACGGTGTCACGTTCCACAATGGCAAGGCGCTGACCTCCGATGACGTCCTGTTCGCCTGGAAGCGCTATCTGGATCCGGCGACCCAATGGCGCTGCCTCAGCGAATTCGACGGCAAGGGCTCGGCCAAGGTCGTCGACATGCAGGCTCCCGATCCGAAGACCTTCGTCATCAGGATCGAGAAGCCCAGCGCGCTGTTCCTCGGCCAGATGGCCCGGATCGACTGCGGCGGCTCGGCTATCTTCCATCGCGACAGCCTCGGCTCCGACGGCAAGTGGGCGATGCCCATTGGTACCGGGCCGTACATGTGGGGCGAATGGCGGCGCGGCCAATCCGTCGAGCTGGTCCGTTTTCCCGGCTACAAATCGCTCGAGGGCAAGCGGGACGGCCTCACCGGCGGCAAGGTCGCCAGCGCCGAGAAGGTCCGCTTCATCGTCATTCCCGAAAGCGCGTCCGCCAAGGCCGCGCTCTACTCGGGCGCCATCGACGTCCGTCCCGACTTCGCAGCGCGCGATCTGCAGGAAGCGAAGGGGAGGGCCGATATCCGCCTCGGCACGCATCCGACGCTGGAGACCAACGGCATCCTGTTTCAGGTCAACGAGCCGATCGTGCGCGACCCCAGGGTGCGGCGGGCGATCTCCATGGCCATCGACCGGGACGAGCTGATCGAGTCGATCACCTACGGCCTCGTCAAGCCGGTGAACTCGATGGTGCCGCAGGCCAGTCCCTTTTCCAGCGCCGTGCATCGCGCCGAATGGAAGCGCGACCTGCCGGGAGCCCGCAAGCTCCTGGCCGAGGCGGGCTACAAGGGCGAGCCGATCAAGATGATCGTCACCAAGCGCTTCATGTCGCTGTTCGACGGCGCCGTGTTCGTCCAGGCCATGGCCAAGGAGGCCGGCATCAACATCGAGCTCGAGGTGCTGGAATGGGCGGCCCAGCTCGATCTCTACGGCAAGGGCACCTATCAGAGCATGTTCTTCAGCTTCTCGGCGCGTCTCGACGCGGCACTGAGCTACGAGATGATCACCGGGCCGAAGGCGACGCAGCCGCGCAAGGTCTGGAACGACGCTGAAGCGCAATCCCTGATCAGCCAGTCCATGGTCATCAGCGACACGGCGAAGCGGCAGGCGCTGTTCGACCAGCTTCACGGCAAGTTCCTGCAGGAGCTTCCGATGATCCCGCTCTGGAACTCCGTGGACATCGCCGCCTGGCGCAGCAACGTCGCAGGTTACCAGACCTGGGCGGCCTCGATGCCGCGCTTGTGGAACGTGACGATCCAGTGATGTCCGCAGCCTTCACGCCGGGACCGGGCCGCTCATGATCGGCTATGTGGTGCGCCGTCTGCTGATGACGGTGCCGACGCTGCTGCTTGTCTCGCTTGCCGTCTTCACGCTGGTCCGGCTCATCCCGGGCGATCCGGTCGCGCTGATGTACGGCGATGGCGGCACGCCCGAGCAGATCGCCGCGGGCCGGGCGGCGCTTGGCCTCGACCAGCCCATCGCGGCGCAGTTCTGGCTCTGGCTGAAGCGGGTTGCGGTCGGCGATCTCGGCCGCACGATCACGGATGGCCAGCCGGTGCTGCCGCTCGTGATCGAGCGCTTCCAGGTCAGCGCCAGCGTGGTTCTCGTCTCCGTCGCGGCCGCCGGCATGGTCGGCGTCTTCGTGGGAATCGTCGCAGCCTGGCGGCAGGACAGCAAGCTCGACGTCGCCATCGTCGGATTGACCACGCTCATCCTCTCGATCCCGACCTTCTGGCTGGGCCTGCTCCTCCTCCTGCTGTTCGGGCTCAAGCTCGGCTGGCTTCCGGTCATCGGCTATGTGCCGATCTCGGAGGATCCGTGGCGGGCGATCATGTTCCTGCTGCTGCCGATCGCGACGCTCACGCTGCACGAAAGCGGCGTCGTGACGCGCATGGCCCGGGCGAGCGCCATCGAGGTACTGCGCCTCGAGTACATCACGCATGCACGTGCCAAGGGCTTGAGCGAGGCCCGCGTGCTGGCGCGCCACGTGCTGCCGAACGCCTTCGCGCCGACCTGGACTTTGATCGGGCTCATCCTCGGCAACCTGCTGGGCGGCATCGCCGTGCTCGAGACCGTGTTCACCCTGCCGGGGCTCGGCCGGCTGCTGGTCGAGGGCGTGTTCTCGCGCGATTACCCGGTCGTGCAAGGCTGCCTGCTGTTCACCGC
>JAIXZF010000280.1 GCA_027489835.1 Hyphomicrobiales bacterium | reverse complement strand
GTGCTGCTCAGCCATTACCACGCCGTGCGCGTGCTCGGCGCCTCGGCCTATGGCGCCTCCGAGATCGTGGCGCATGAGAACACGCGCCGGCTCATCGTCGAGCGCGGCGCCGAGGACATGGCCTCCGAGATCGGCCGCTTCCCCCGGCTGTTCAGGGGCAAGGAGAGCATTCCCGGCCTCACCTGGCCGACGCTGACCTTCACGGGCACGCTCACCCTCTGGCTCGGCAAGCGGCGCGTCGATATCTGGCATCCCGGCCGTGGCCACACGGCGGGCGACACCGTCGCCTTCGTGCCCGATGCCGGCGTGCTGTTCTCGGGCGATCTCGTCGAGTATCGCTCGGCCTGCTATTGCGGCGATGCCTTCCTCGGCGAATGGCCCGCTACCATCGTGAGCCTCGCCGCGCTGAAGCCGGCGGCGCTGGTGCCGGGCCGCGGGGACGCGCTGGTCGGCGCGCCCACTGTGGCCGCGGCGATGCAGGGCACCACCGATTTCCTGACCGCGCTCTATGGCGCGGCCGGGCGCGCGGTGGCGAAGGGCCTGTCGCTCAAGGAGGCCGCCGCCGAGGTGCGCAAGGCGATGGACGGCCCCTTTGGCTCCTACGCCATCTACGAGCACTGCCTGCCCTTCAACGTCAGCCGCGCCTATGACGAGGCGCGCGGCATCGCCTGGCCCCGCATCTGGACCGACGAGCGGGACGTGGCGATGTGGGCCGAGCTGCAGGGGTAGGATCAGTAAGGCGCCCGCAGATGTGGAAACATCGGGACATGCTTGAGGTTGAGCGTTGCGAGCGGAAGGTCCAGCTCTGCCACGGTGGCGGCGATCAGGACATCCGCCATGTCGAGGCCGTGGCTCTTGTGGAACGTCTTGAGGTATCCCCCCGCTCGTTCGGCCACCTCCAGCGTCACCTCGTGAATCGCATAGGCCCTCACGATGGCATCGATTCGACGGGCCTCTTCGGTGGAGCGCTGGCCGGCGCGCAGCTCCGCGACGGTCACGACGCTGAGATGGGGAACCATCGTCAAGCTTTGGAGATAGCCGGCCGCTTCGGTTCGGCCGCGCAGAAGATCGATCATGATCGAGGTGTCGAGCAGGACGCTCACTTGGCATCCGGAAACAGGCTGTCGAAACGCTCCGCGTATCGCGCGCGTAGGGTCGCCCGATCCTCATCGAGATTGTCGCGACCCTTCCAGATGCCGGCAGCGGCCAACGTCGCCGTCTTCCAGTCGGGTTCGGGCGCCCCTTCGATTTCCTCGACGGCGAGCGAAACTCCGCGCCGCATGATCTCGCTGCGCTTGCGCCCGCTCGCCTTCGCGGCGCGCCTGAGCGCGGCGAACTGCTCTTCCGTCAGAAAGACCTGTGTCTTGCGCATCGGCGCGTCCCCAAGTCCGGACCGTCCCGCTTCATTGCGCCATATATCATGTATGGCGTCTGGGACCCATGAAGGGGCTGCGAGCCCATGAACGCTGCCGCGCCGTTCGCGCAATTCGCCTACGCCCCGCACCATGACCAGATTGCGCCAGCCGCGGCGCATCACCCGGTCGTCATCGTCGGCGCCGGCCCGGTCGGCCTCTCCCTCGCCATCGACCTCAAGCTGCGCGGCATCGATGCGGTGGTGCTCGATGATTCCGACCGCATCGGGGATGGCTCGCGCGCCATCTGCTTCGCCAAGCGCACGTTGGAGATTTTCGACCGGCTGGGCGTTGCCGCGCCCGTGCTGGAGAAGGGCGTGCGCTGGCAGGTCGGCCGGGTCTTCCAGGCGGATGCCGAGCTTTATCGCTTCGACCTGCTGCCCGAGCCCGGCCACAAGATGCCGGCCTTCATCAATCTCCAGCAATACTACGTGGAGAAGATGCTGATCGACCGCGCGCTGGCGCTCGGCGTCGATCTGCGCTGGCTGAACCGGGTGGCTGGCGTCGAGGCGCGCGATGGCGAGACGCTGCTCTCCATCGAGACGCCAGATGGACCCTACCGGCTTGTGGCGGAGCATGTCGTCGCCTGCGACGGCTCGCGCTCGCCGCTGCGCGCCATGCTCGGTCTCGATTTCGTGGGCGAGCGCTTCGAGGACCAGTTCCTCATCGCCGATGTACGAATGACGGCTGACTTCCCTGTCGAGCGCTGGTTCTGGTTCGATCCGCCCTTCCATGCCGGGCGCTCCTGCCTGCTCCACAAGCAGCCCGACAATGTCTGGCGCATCGACCTGCAATTGTCTCCGGAGGCGGACGCTGAGGTCGAGCGCAGGCCCGAGAAGGTCCGGCCGCGCATCGAGCGGATGCTGGGCCATGCCGATTTCGTGCTCGAATGGATTTCGATCTACCGCTTCCAGTGCCGCAGGCTCGCCCGCTTCATCCATGGCGGCGTGATCTTCGCAGGCGATGCGGCCCATCAGGTCTCGCCCTTCGGCGCGCGCGGCGCGAATTCCGGCGTTCAGGATGCCGATAATCTCGGCTGGAAGCTCGCGGCGACGCTGCGCGGCGAGGCCGGGCCGGCCTTGCTTGACAGCTATGATGCAGAGCGCTCGGAAGCGGCTGACGAGAACATCCTGAACTCGACCCGCGCCACCGATTTCATCGCGCCGCGCAGCAAGGCCGAGTTGCTGTTCCGTGACGCCGCGCTGGCGCTCGCCCGCACGCAGCCCTTCGCCCGCCGCTTCGTCAATTCGGGCCGGCTCTCGATGCCGACCGCCTATACAGCGAGCGCCTTGTCCACGCCGGATGGTGATGCCTGGTCGGGCGGGCTGGTGCCCGGCGCACCCATCCCGGATGCGCCGTTGGTTGCCCCAGGCGGCGGGCCGGCCTTCCTGAGCGAGGCCCTGGGGCAAGGCTTCTCGCTGCTCTGGCTCGGCCCCGGCAGTCCGCCGCGCCTGCCGGCAGGGCTGACGCTGGTGGCGGTCGGCGAAGGGCCCGGCCAATGGCGCGATGCGAATGGCGAACTGGTCAGGCGCTTCGATCTGACCTCGGGCGCGGGCTACCTGCTGCGTCCCGATGGGCATGTGGCGGCCCGCTTCCGCGCCGCCACGCCGGCCCGCATCGCGGCTGCGCTGGACAAGGCGATGGGACGATGAGCGCGCATCTCGACGACCGACCCCGCTTTGCCGATCCTGACGCGGCCTACCGCGCCATCATCGAAGCGCATCGCGGCCTCAGCAACGAGGACAGCGCCGCGCTCAACGCCGCGCTCGTGCTGATCCTCGCCAATCAGTTGGGCGATCAGGCTGCGCTGGAGGAAGCGCTGGCGCTCGCGCGCGCCAGCCTGCCGCCGCGCTGAGGAGATGGGCCACTGGCTCGATGAGCCGCCAACCCGCAGCGCCCCTCTCGTTTTTCCGAAGCCGCGAAGCGGAAACCGGAACCCAGCCCTTGAGCCTCACAATCTGGATTCCGGGTTCTCGCCTGCTGCGCAGCCGAGCCCCGGAAACGCGAGGAGATGACCGCAAATGTCGACCCGGTCCGCGCTCAACCCTTCCGCAGCATCTCGATGATGCCAGAGAAGTCGACCCCCGCATGCCCCGCCTCGGCGAAGCGCGCATAGAGCTCGGCCGCGGCCGAGCCCAGCGGCGTCGCGGCGCCCGCTGCCTTGGCTGCCTCCTGCGAGAGGTTGAGGTCCTTCAGCATCAGCTCGGCCGCGAAGCCGGGCTTGTAGCCATTGTTGGCGGGCGAGGTGGGCACGGGGCCTGGCACGGGGCAGTAGGTGGTCAGAGACCAGCATTGGCCCGAGGAGGTGGAGGCCACGTCGAACAGCGCCTGATGCGAGAGCCCGAGCTTCTCGGCCAGCGCGAAGCCCTCGCCGACCGCGATCATCGAGATGCCGAGGATCATGTTGTTGCAGATCTTGGCCGCTTGCCCCGCGCCCGCGCCGCCGCAATGGACGATGCGCTTGCCCATCGCTTCGAGGATCGGCTTCGCCAGCGCGAAGGCGTCGTCGCCGCCCCCGACCATGAAGGTCAGCGTCGCGCCTTTCGCCCCGCCCGTGCCGCCCGACACCGGTGCGTCGACCGGCTTCAGCCCGGCGGCGCTCGCCAGCGCATGCACGGCGCGCGCGCTCTCGACGTCGATGGTGGAGGAATCGATGAGGACCGCCCCGGCCTTCGCGGCGGGGACGATCTCGGCCCAGACCGCGCGGACGTGCTTGCCCGCGGGAAGCATGGTGACGATGGCGTCGGCTCCGGCCACGGCGCCAGCCGCGGAGGCCGCGATGGCGACGCCTGCCGCCTTCGCCTCGGCGCAGGAGGCTTCCGACAGGTCGAACCCGGTCACCTGGTGGCCGGCCTTTACGAGATTGGCGGCCATAGGCCCGCCCATGTTGCCGAGCCCGATGAAGGCGATGCTGCTCATGTGGTGTCTCTCCCGATGTCAGATTGTGCTGGCGCGACGCGCCGTCAGCGCGCCGATCAGCAGGAAGCCGTTGAGCCAGAGCATCAGCCCGCCGAAGCCCTTGTCGAGGCGCGGATCGATGCCCGGAAAAGCCAGCCCGAAATGCGAGGTTGCCGCAGCCATCACGAGCAGTCCCGGCACGGCGAAGGCGGCGGCGCCCGCCAGTCCCCCGAACAGCCGCGCTGCCAGCCAGCCGAGCCCAAAGCCGAGGAGCGCGCCCGCCAGCGCCTGCACGTTGGCAGCAGTGCGGCCTTCGAAGAAGAACGCATGGCCGGCGAGCCGAAAAGCCGCGAAAACCAGCGCGGCGAAGGCGACCCCGGCGAGGAGCGGGCGCGCCATCGACTCAAGCCCTGTTGCCACGGCCGACGAGCCCGCGCGCCACAATGAGTCGCATGATCTCGTTGGTGCCTTCGAGGATCTGGTGGACGCGCAGATCGCGCACGATCTTCTCGATGCCGTAATCGGCGAGGTAGCCATAGCCGCCATGCAGCTGCAGCGCGTCGTTGGCGACCGAGAAGCCGGTGTCGGTCGCCACCCGCTTGGCCATGGCGCAGAGCCGCGTCGCGTCATGATCCTTCCGGTCGAGCGCGGCCGCGGCGCGCCAGAGGAAGGTGCGGGCGCTTTCGAGTTCCGTCGCCATGTCGGCGAGCTTGAACTGCAGCGCCTGGAACTGGTCGAGGCTTTTGCCGAAGGCCTTGCGTTCGGCCATGTAGGACAGGCTCTTGTCGAGCGCCGCCTGCGCGCCGCC
>JAIXZF010000295.1 GCA_027489835.1 Hyphomicrobiales bacterium | reverse complement strand
TCCCGGTTCATCATGACCGCTATGTCTCTTGTCGTCGTGGCGGGCCTGAGCCCTGAGAAGTTTCCGAGAGCCCCTGCCCCGCCCCGGGCTTGCGCTGCGGGCGGGCCTTGGCAGGGGCGCTGGCGAGGCTGCGCACCAGCTCGGCAAAGGATGTCGTCAGCACCTCGGCGCGGGCCACGGCCACCACGTCGATGGCCGCCTGCTCCTGCGCGAAGGCTTCCCGCGCCGCCGCCCGAAGACGGCGCCGGATCCGGTTGCGCTCGGTGGCATGGCCGGTCTTGCGCGAGGCGGTGAGGCCGATCCTCACGCGCTGGCCGTCGGGCTCGCGATCCAGGACCTGCACCGTCATCGCAGATGAACGAAAGCGGCGACCGTCGCCGGCCGCCGCCTGGAATTCAGCTCGCTTGGTCAGGCGCGTCAGCTTGGACGCCGACTTGCGCATGGCTTGCCCGCCGGTCCGCTCAACGCGCGCCCGGCCGGACACTCACGCCGACAGGCGCTTGCGGCCGTGGGCGCGGCGGGCGGCCAGAACCTTGCGGCCACCCTTCGTCGCCATGCGGGCGCGGAAGCCATGACGGCGCTTCCGGACGAGCTTGCTGGGCTGGTAGGTTCTCTTCACGGAACGTCTCCGGTCTTGTGCGGCCGCAACCGTCGATCATGCCCACGCCGTGACGGGGCGACCTGCGACTGCGGAGATAACAGCAGAAAATCGGCGCATGCCGCGGGGCGAGCGCCTGACTTGCGCGGCTTATGACCGAAGGGTCCCCCCAAGTCAACCGCGCCGGAGCCTTTGAACGGCCTGCCCGTCCGTGCCTCGCAAGCCAACGCCCCGGCCGGCCGCGCTTGCGGGCATGATGCCGGTGCGTTACCCCCGATGTCCATGCTGCACCGCGAGCGAAGCCGGCCATGACCGAAGTGCTGAAGCCTGACCTTTGCGTTGTCGGCGCGGGCTCCGGAGGCCTGTCCGTCGCAGCCGCGGCCGCGATGTTCGGCGTGCCGGTCGTGCTTGTCGAGCGCGGCCCGATGGGCGGCGATTGCCTCAATGTCGGATGCGTTCCGTCAAAGGCCCTGATAGCGGCCGCCCATGCCGCCGATCAGGTGCGCCACGCTGGGCGCTTCGGCGTGACTGCCGGCGCGCCGCAGGTGCATTTCAGGCGCGTCCATGCCCATGTCCACGGCGTCATCGGCGCGATCGCGCCGAACGATTCCATCGAGCGCTTCAGGGCGCTGGGCGTGCGGGTGATCGAGGGCGAGGCCTCCTTTATCGATGCACGCACGATGAAGGTCGGCGGGATCGAGATCAGGGCGCGCCGCTTCATCCTCGCGACAGGATCGCGGCCGACGCTGCCGCCGATTCCTGGGCTGGACGCACTCCCCGTGCTGACGAACGAGACCGTGTTCGATCTGACCGCGAGGCCAGAGCATCTGCTTGTGCTGGGCGGCGGGCCGATTGGCGTCGAGCTGGCGCAGGCCTTCCGGCGGCTCGGCTCGGCTGTCACGCTGCTCGAGGGCTCGCGCCTGCTCGGGCGTGAGGACGAGGAGGCGGCCGGCTATGCGCGCCGATCCCTTCAGGCGGACGGCGTCGTGCTGCGCGAAGGCGTGAGGATCGTCGGCGCCGAGGGCGTCGAGGGCGCCGTGCGCCTGCTGCTCGAGGGCGGCGAGGCCGTTTCGGGCACCCATCTGCTCGTCGCGGCAGGCCGGGCGCCCAGCCTGGCCGCCCTCAACCTCGATGCGGCAGGCATAGCCCATGAGCCGCGCGGCATCACGGTGGACGCGCGGCTGAAGACGTCGAACCGCCGGGTCTACGCCATTGGCGACTGCGCCGCCGGGGCCACCGAGGGGCTGCAGTTCACCCATGTGGCCAACTATCACGCCGGCATCGTCATCCGCAGCGCGCTGTTCAGGCTGCCGGCCAGGATCGGCGGCGCGGCCATTCCGCGGGTCACCTATTGCGATCCGGAAATCGCGAGCGTGGGCCTCGATGAGGCCGCCGCGCGCAAGGCGGGCCATGCCGTGACCCTGCTGCGCTGGCCCTTCGCCGAGAACGACCGCGCCCAGGCCGAACGGGCAACGGACGGCTTCGTCAAGCTTGTCGTCGGCGCCAAGGGCCGCATCCTTGGCGCGACCATTGTCGGCCGCAACGCGGGCGACCTCCTGATGCCTTGGGTCATCGCGCTGCAGAAGGGCTGGCGCGTCGGCGACATGGCGAACTTCGTGTTTCCCTACCCGACGTTTTCCGAGGTTTCGAAGCGCGCCGCCGTGACGCATCTGGCTCCGCTTGCCGCGAAGCCATGGATTCGCCGTATCCTCGGGCTCTTGAGAAGGCTTGGCTGAGGCACAGGGCTTGGACTCGTCGACCGTCGACACGCAGACCATGAAGCTTCGCCTCGCGCGGCGCGGACGGCGCTGGCGCATGGGCCTTTCGCTCAAGCTTCTGGCGCTGACCGTCACCTTCGTGATGCTGGCCGAAATCCTCATCTTCGTGCCCTCGGTCGCGAACTTCCGGAAGAACTGGATGGAGGATCGGCTGGCGGCAGCGCAGGTCGCGGTGATGGTTCTCGAAGCGTCGCCACGCGAAGGCCTGCCGAGCGGGCTGGAGAGCCAGCTGCTCGACGGCGTCGGCGCGCTCGCCATCGCGGCGCGGGCGGGCGGCGCGCGCCGGCTGCTGGCGCAGGAGAACCTGCCGCCCGAGGTCGGCCGCACGGTGGACCTGCGCGAGGCGGATCGCCTGCGGTCGATCGCGGAGAGCCTCGACATCCTCGTCAACGGCGCCGAACGGCGCATCCGCGTCATCGGCCGTTCGGTCGGCGAGGCGGACTTCGTCGAGATCGTCATCGACGAGCGCCCGCTGCGCGCGGCCATGCTCGAATTCGCCAGCAACATCTTCTGGCTCTCGCTGTTCATCGCGGGGCTCACGGCCGCGCTGGTCTTCCTGTCGCTCAACTGGCTCATCGTCCGGCCGGTGAAGCGGCTGGCCGGCAACGTCCTCGCCTTCGCGGGCGATCCCGAGGACCCGGGCCGGATCGTCGAGCCTTCCGGCCGCCGCGACGAGATTGGCGACGCCGAGAACGCGCTTGCGGGAATGGAGCGCTCGCTGGCGAACGCGCTGCGCGAGAAGAAGCGGCTGGCGGCCGTCGGGCTCGCGGTCAGCAAGATCAACCATGACCTGCGCAACATGCTGGCCTCGGCGCAATTGCTCTCCGACCGCATCGGCGAATCGCGCGATCCGTCCGTGCAGCGCTTCGGCCCCAAGCTGATCGCCACGCTGGGGCGCGCGATTGAATTCTGCCAGTCCACGTTGGCCTATGGCCGCGTCACCGAGCTGGAGCCGCGCCGCCAGCCGGTCGCCATCGCGGCGCTGGCCAACGATGTGGCCGACATGCTCGGACTTGGAACGGCGGCGAGGCCCCGCTTCGTCAATCAGGTTCCGCCGGAGCTGCGCGTCTCGGTCGATCCGGAGCAGATGTTCAGGGTGTTCTCGAACCTGCTGCGGAATGCGGCGCAGGCTTTGGCCGCCTCCGCCGCGAGAGGCGTGGCGTCGGACGAGGAACCCGTCATCACCGTCTCCGGCGGCATGGATGGCGCGCGCGCCGTGCTGCGCATCATCGACAACGGGCCCGGCGTGCCGGAGAGGGCGCGCAGCCGGCTGTTCGAGGCGTTCAGCGGCTCGACGACCGCCGGCGGCACGGGGCTGGGCCTCGCCATCGCGGCGGAGCTGGTCGCGCTGCATGGCGGCACGATCGCGCTCGAGGACAGCGAGCGCGGAGCGGTTTTCAGGATCGAGATCTGAACCGGCTCACATCTCGGGCAGCGGGATGAACTCGGTCTCGCCGGGAACTGCGTCGAAGCGGCCCTTGCGCCATTCGTCCTTGGCCTGGTCGATCCGCTCCTTCGACGAGGACACGAAGTTCCACCAGATGTGCCGCGGGCCGTCCATGGGGTCGCCGCCGACCAGCATCAGCCGCGCATTCGACATGGCGAGCACGGAGATCCGGTCGCCGGGCTTGAAGATCAGCAGCCGGCCGGGCCCGAAGCTGTCGCCGGCAATGTCGATCTCGCCAGAGACGACATAGATCGCCCGCTCCTCGTAATCGGCGTCGAGCGGCAGGATGGCTCCCGGCGCCAGCACCGCCTCGGCGTAGAGCGCGGCCCACGGAAACTGGACCGGCGAGGTCTCGCCATAGGCCGAGCCCATGATGAGGCGCGTGCGAACCCCATGATCGCGGATGACCGGCAGATCCTCCGCGCCATGGTGGACGAAGGCCGGCGCGTTCTCCTCATGGGTCTTGGGCAGCGCCGCCCAGGCCTGGATGCCGTAGAGCCTGGAGCCCGTGCCGCGCAGTTCTCCAGAAGTGCGCTCCGAATGGACGATGCCGCGGCCCGCGGTCATCAGGTTGAGCTCGCCGGGCCTGATCGGCAGCTCCGTGCCGAGCGAGTCGCGATGCATGATCTCGCCGTCGAACAGGTAGGTGACGGTCGACAGCCCGATATGCGGATGGGGCCTGACATCGAGACCCTGCCCCAGCAGGAACTCGGACGGGCCCATCTGGTCGAAGAAGATAAAGGGCCCGACCATCTTGCGGCCGACGGACGGCAGCGCGCGCCGCACTTCGAAGCCGCCGAGGTCGCGGGCGCGGGGCACGATCACCTGCTCGATCGCGCTGCAGGATTGGGCGTCCCCCGGAACAGGATCGTCGACTGGCAGGCTGGACATGGCGAAGCTCCTTTCGCTGGCCGCCATCATATGGCGGCTCGAGGACTGCCCGGCGAGCCGTCCCGCGGCAAGGGACGCCTTGCGGCGCCGCAGGGAGGCCGCCTCAGTCCGGGTCGAGCGGCGTCACGCCTTGCGCCTGCCCGTCCCCGGAGACGGATATCTTCTCGATGCGGGCCTCGGCCTTCTGCAGCAGCGCCTCGCAGCGCTTGTTCAGCGCCTGGCCGCGCTCGTAGATCTTGATGGATTCCTC
>JAIXZF010000093.1 GCA_027489835.1 Hyphomicrobiales bacterium | reverse complement strand
GGCTCGGCCGAGCGCGGCATTCCGGGCTGCGCCAACTGCCATGGCGCGGAAGGCGAGGGCATCGCGCCTTCGGTTCCCAACCTCGCCGGCCAGCACGCGGCCTACATCGCCGCGCAGCTGCAGCTCTGGAAGGAGGGCACGCGGCGCAACGACCCGATGAATGTCATGAAGACAATCGCCGACAAGATGACCGACCAGGACATCGACGCGGTGGCCGACTATTTCAGCCGCGTGCAGCCGGTGAGCCCGGCTCCCGCCGCCATACCGACCGGCTCCGTCCGGCCGCCCGCCAGGCCGTGAGGGAGCGTCTCGCCGCTCGGCTGGCCGGCACCCTGGCACTTGTGGCGTTCGGCCTGCCGGCACCGGCCGGCGCCCAGCCCGCTCTGGCCCAACCTTTCGCCGGCGGTCCGGAAATCGGCCGACGCATAGCCGTGGGCGATGCGGTCAATGGACGGCGCCTCGTCATCGCCCGAGGCTGCAATGCCTGCCATGTCCTGAAGGACATTCCCGGACCCTATGGCCGGGTCGGTCCCGACCTCGGCGGGCTGTCGGGAAAATCCTATCTGGCCGGGGCCATTCCCAATCGCCCGGACAGCCTCGTCGCCTGGCTCCTCGATCCGCCGAGGCTGGTGCCGCAGACGGCGATGCCCGCCATGGGCCTCTCCGCCCGCGAAGCCGAGGATGTAGCGCGCTACCTTTACGGGCTGAAGGCCGACTGAAGCTTGACGGGAACCGGCCGTCCACGCCGGACGTTGCGCAGGTCATGGATGACAAGACCGGCTCTCCCCCGCTGCGTGCGCGCCCCCTCGTTTCGGTCGATCAGGGCCTCGCCGGCCAGGTGGTCGCCATCGTCCTGCTCCTGGCGCTCGCCGTTCTCCTTCGTGACATGCTCCTCATGGTGCTGGCGGCCACGGTCTTCGCCGTCGCCCTCGGCGGGGCCACCGATTCACTGTCGCGGCGCACGGGGCTGGGGCGCGGGCTTGCGCTCACGCTGGTCGGGCTCGCCCTGCTCGTCGCCCTGGCAGGCCTTCTCTACCTGTTCGGCTCGCAGTTGAGCGCGCAACTCGTCCAGCTCGCGCGCCGCGTGCCCGAAACGCTGGCGCGGCTTCAGGAGCGCTTCAACGTCGCCCTGTCGATGGAGGATCTGGGGCAGGGTCCGCTGGCGGACCTCGGGGGCCGGCTGGTCAACGGCTTCGCGGCGGCCGGCGGCGCTGTGTTCGGCGGCGTCACCGACGCGGTGCTGATCCTCGTCGCCGCAGCCTACATCGCGGCCCAGCCCGATCTCTACCGAAACGGCATCATGGCGCTGGTGCCGCAAGGCCTGCGCGCCGACATGGCGCATGTGCTGGACACCACCGGGCATGCCTGGCGGCAATGGTTCGGCGCGCAGCTCATCGCGATGGCGCTGGTCGGCGTCCTCGTGGCCATAGGGGCCAGCCTCATCGGCCTGCCGTCGCCGATCGCGCTGGGCCTCATCGCGGGGCTGCTCGAATTCGTGCCCATCGTCGGCTCGATCCTCGGCGCGGTGCCCGCCCTGCTCTTCGCCATCGGCATGGGGGAGGGCGCCTTCGCCTGGACGCTCGCGCTGTTCATCGCGGTCCAGCAGATCGAATCCAACCTCGTCATGCCGCTGCTGCAGCAGCGGATCGTGTCGCTTCCGCCTGCGCTCCTGCTTTTCGCCATCGTCGGCGCGGGCGCCCTGTTCGGGCTGATGGGCCTGTTCGTGGCGGCGCCCCTGACGATCCTTGCCTACGTGCTCGTCGTCACCTTCTACGTGCGCAATACGCTCGGCGAAGACGCTATCGCGCCTGGCGAAGCCGACAAGGACGAGCCAACGGACTGAGGGTCAGCCGGCCAGCATCTTGTCGAGCGTGATCGGCAAGGAGCGCATGCGCTTGCCGGTGGCATGGAACAGCGCGTTGGCGATCGCCGCCGCGGTTCCGACGATGCCGATCTCGCCCAGACCCTTCACGCCGATCGGGCTTGTCTCGCTGTCGTTCTCCTCGACGAAGATCACCTCGATGTCGTGGATGTCCGCGTTCACGGGCACATGATACTCGGCGAGATTGTGGTTCATGATGCGGCCGAGGCGGTGGTCGAACAGCGCCTCCTCGTGCAGCGCCATGCCGATGCCCCACACCACGCCGCCGATGATCTGGCTGCGGGCTGTCTTCGGGTTGAGGATGCGGCCGGCCGCCACGGCGCTGACGATGCGCGTCACCCTGATCTGGCCGAGCTCCTCGTCGACGCGGACCTCCGCGAAAACCGCCGAATGCGTGTAGGACGAACGCCGCGCCTGCGTCAGCAGCGACGGGCTCGCCGTCTCCTCCGCCTCGATGCTGTCCTTGCCCAAGGCGGCGACCGCCGCGCCGAGCGGCAGCCGCAGCGCCGGATCGGACCTGAGCACGAGGTGACCGCCGACGAAGCCGATATCCGATGCGCCGGCCCGGGCGAGGGGCGATCCTTGCGCGCCGGCCGCCGCCTTGGCGAGCTTGCCCCGCAGGGTCTCGCAGGCGGCCATCACCGCGCTGCCCGCCGAGGCGGCCGTCCACGATCCGCCCTGCACCGGGGCCTGGGGCAGAGATGAATCGCCCAGCCTGACCGTGACATCGTCCATGCCGAGGCCGAGCCGCTCTGCCGCGATCTGTGCGAGGATGGTGTAGGTGCCGGTGCCGATGTCGGCGGTCGAGGTCGCGACCTCGACAGTGCCATCGGAGCGCACGGTGACGCGGGCCGAGGTCTTGGCCATCTGCGCCTCCCACACGCCGGTCGCCATGCCCCAGCCGACCAGTTCGCGCCCCTCCCGCCGCGCGCGCGGCAGCTTGTTGCGGCGCTCCCAGCCGAAGCGCTCGGCGCCCTGCCGGTAGCAGGCGCGCAACTCCTTGGAGGTGAAGTCCTTGCCCTCGTTCTTGTCGCGCTCGGCATAGTTGCGCAGCCTGAGCTCGAGCGGATCGACGCCCGTGGCATAGGCCAGCTCGTCCATCGCGCTTTCCAGCGCGAACACGCCGAGCGGCGCGCCCGGCGCGCGCATGTCGCCCGGCGTGTAGGTGTCCACCTGCGCGAGTTCATAGGCGAAGCTGGCGTTCTCGGCGGGGTAAAGCAGCCCCGACCAGTTCACGACCACTTCCTGGTGATCCTCGAAGCGCGAGGTCGAGCCGATGGCCTTGTGCGCGATGGCTTCGAGCCGGCCATCCGCCGAGGCGCCGAGCGCCACGCTGTTGAGCGTCTCGGGTCGATGCGAATGGCTGAACAT
>JAIXZF010000476.1 GCA_027489835.1 Hyphomicrobiales bacterium | reverse complement strand
GCGCTGCCCGACCGGAACGGCGACGGCACCTGGGCGCTGCCCATGCCCGCGACCTTCGTGGTCGCCCGCGGCGGCGTGATCGCGGCCGCCTTCGTCGAGCCCGATTACCGCAAGCGGCTAGACCCCGTCGACGCGCTCTCCGCGCTGACCGCCCTCAACCGCCGCAAGGCAGCCTGACCGGCAGGCCCCCCCGGGCCCGCCGCCACCCTCCTGCGAAAGACACCCCCATGAACAGGATCGCCATCATCATCTACTCCAAGCTCGAAGGCTCGGGAAAATCCGCCGTCTACCGCGCAATGATGTTCGCCGAAGAACTCATCCGCGCGGGCGATGACGTGAGCATCGTTTTCGACGGCGCCGGTTCGACCGCCCTCGCCGCGATGATCAAGCCCGAGCACGATCTGCACAGGGTCTGGACCAAAGCGTCGTCCGCCTTGTGCGGCGTCTGCTCCTACTGCGCCAAATCCTACGGCGTGCACGACGAACTCGTTGCCGCAGGCATGCCGATGTTGGTCGACGACCGGGGGCATGCCTCTCTGCGCGCCCTTGTCGCCGAAGGCCGCCAGATCATCACTTTCTGAACCCACAAACAGCGACGGTCCGCCAGGCGCGGCTCCCGCCGATCTCAAGGAGCCGACCCGTGACCGACCTTTCCCTCGACCTGCCGGCGAGAGCCGGAATCTCACCTGTCCGCAAGGGCCTGCTGTTCGGCCTCGGCGCCGTGGCGATCTGGGGGAGCTATCTCGCTCTCGCCAGGGTCGGCGTGTCGAGCGGCCTCGAGGCCATCGACTTCGCCCTCCTCCGCTTCGGCACGGCAGGGCTGGTGATGCTGCCCTGGCTTCTCGCGCATGGGCCCGGCAGCCTTGCCGGCGTCGGGTGGCGCCGCGGCGCCGTCCTGGCGCTGGCGGCGGGTCCGCTCTTCATCATGGCGGGCGTGGGCGGCTACGCCTTCGCGCCGCTGGCGCATGGCGCCGTGGTGCAGCCGGCGACGGTCGTCGTCGCGACCACCGTGCTGGCCGCCCTGCTGTTCCACGATCGGCCCGACCGGGCGCGGATCACCGGCATCGCCATCATCGTCAGCGGCCTGGCCGTCATTGCTGGCCCTGCGCTGTTGACGGGCTCGAGGCTGACGCTGCTCGGAGACGGTTTCTTCATGCTCGCTGGCCTGCTGTGGGCGAGCTTCACCGTTCTGGCCCGGCGCTGGGGCATCAAGGCGATGCCTGCCACGGCCGCGGTTTCGGTGATCTCGATGCTCGTCATCGTGCCGACCTATCTGGCCACGCAAGACTTCTCCCGGATCGTGAACCTCGCCCCGGCCGCCCTCGCGACGCAGGTGATCGTCCAGGGCCTGCTGTCCGGCGTCGTCGCGGTGGTGCTGTTTACCCGTTCGGCCGAGTTGCTCGGCGCCTCGCGCGCGGCCATCTTCCCCGCGCTGGTTCCGGCCGCAGCCATCCTGATCGGCATCCCGCTGGCCGGCGAATGGCCGAATGCGTGGCAGATGGCCGGGCTTGGCCTCGTCACCGCCGGGCTGCTGGTCGCCATCGGCGTGATCAGGCGTTCGACCGCGCCGAGGCGCGCCTGACCGGCGCCTCGCGCTCCGGGTCGGTCTGACCTAGCGTCAATCCCGATCCGGCGCGCCAAGCGGGAAATAGCCGCGATAGGGTCGTCCTTCTTCAACGGCGCGAGCGAAGGATGGCCGCTCCAAAAGCCTCGAGCGGTAGGCGCGCAGCTGGGGATGGCGGGCGTCGTCGATGCGGTGGACCCAGTCGGCATAGAACAACGCGGGCGCTGCCGCGCAATCCGCCAGCGAAAAAGCTTCGCCAGCCGCCCAAGCACGGCCTTCCAGCCGCTTTTCCAGCCAGCCATAGGCTGTCTTGAGCGCCGCGGAGGCAGCCGCCCTCGCCTCCCCGAGCCGATCGGGATCCTTGCGAAGCGCCTCGTTCACAGGCCCCTGCATCGCATTCATCACATACTGATCGAAGAACCGATCGAGCAGCCGCACCTCCAGCGCGGCTGCTGACTCGGCCGGGATGAACCGCACGCGCCCCGGGTGATGCATGTCGAGATGTTCGATGATGATAATGGTCTCGACGACAGCCAGCCCACTATCGACCAGAATGGGGAACTTGCGGATCGGCCAGAGCCGCGCCAGGTCCTCGCCCGCGCCCGGCTCCTCCAAATGGCTGTAGGCGAAGGGTGTGTCGTTCTCCCAGAGCGCCATCAGCACCTTCTGGCAGTAGGACGAGAAGGGATGGGCGAAGAGCGTCAGGGCCATGCTCATGTTCCATTGATGCGCATGTCCTACCAGAAACGAACTCAGCACCCGGGTCCACCACTCCTTCGCGGGATGACGGCGCCGCCAGACGGGCGTTCCAAGCCGTCCCGCCCAAAGGCATCGCGGGTGCATCCACCAGCGGCACCGATCTTGCTGCCATCAACGCCTGATGCCCGCAGTTCCAGCGAAGAGCCTGACCGATGACTGAACGCCCTGCTGTCGCCGTCACCCGGTTCGCCGGCGCCGATGCCGGGCCGTGGCGCGTCACCTCGATCTCCGCTTGTCGCGGCGAGGGCCTGCCGATGGCGCGATTCCTGGCACTGGACAGCGACGCAAGCGAGGGCGCCGTCTGGAGGCTTCGCGGCGCGAGCAGCAACCTGCGCTACACCACTGCGCTGGAACGCGCGACGCTTCAGGCCAGGCAGGAAGGTCTTGGACGGGTTGCCTCGACCCGCGCCGCCCTGATCCCGATCCGCAAATCGGCCGAGTGGTGGGATATGGCGCAGGACGAGCGCCGCTTGGTCTATGAGCGCGGCTCGCACCTGCCGATCGGGCTCGATTACCTGCCGGGCGTCGCGCGCAAGCTCTATCACTCGCGCGACCTCGGCGAAAACTTCGACTTCCTCACCTGGTTCGAATTCGCGCCCGAGCAGGAAGCGGCCTTCGACCACATGCTGGCGCGGCTGCGGGCCTGCGCCGAATGGGATTATGTCGATCGCGAAGTCGATATCCGGCTGACGCGCGGCATCGCCTGAAAACACGAATTGCTGGCAGAAGGGCGCGCGGCATCGGAGGGCCGAGCCGCGTTCCCGTCGTCATCAATCTCGCTTCAGAGCGCGATCCTCTGCACTGCCCTTCAGTGCATCGTTTCCACAGCCAGAGCGATGCCCTGGCCGCCGCCGATGCACATCGTGCACAGGCCGCGCCGTCCGCCCGTCCGCATCAGTTCGTAGATCGTCTTCACGAGGATGATCGCACCGGTCGCGCCGACCGGATGGCCGAGTGCGATGGCGCCGCCGTTCGGATTGACGCGTTCCTCCCGCAGGCCCAGTTCCCGGGAAACCGCGCAGGCCTGCGCCGCGAAAGCCTCGTTGGACTCGATGACGTCGAAGTCGTCGGCCGTGAGCTCGAGGCGCTCAAGCAGGTTGCGCACCGCCGGAATGGGTCCGACGCCCATCACGGACGGCTCCACGCCGGCATGGGCATAACCGATGATCCGCGCCATCGGCTTCCGGTTCTCCCGGGCCGCCCGCTCCGCCGACATGAGGACAAGCGCCGCGGCGCCGTCATTGATCCCCGAGGCGTTGCCGGCGGTGACCGTGCCATCCTTGCGGAAGGCGGCGCGAAGGCCCGCGAGGCTGTCGGGGGTCGTGCCCGGCTTGACGTGCTCGTCGGTCGAGAAGTTCGCCATCTCGCGGCCCTTGCGCACCTCGACGGCGAGGATCTGCGAAGCGAATCGTCCCTCGGCGATCGCCTTCGCGGCGCGGCTCTGGCTCTCGGCGATGCTTTTCATTCGATACGACCGCGCCGATCGACACACTTTCAGATCCTATTGCTGGCTTGGTTAGGCCACCGCCTCTAGTCCGAACAGATCAACGAAATAAAAGCGTTCCGTTGTTTGATGACCAATCGGCAATCAACTGCCGGCTTTCGTTCTGGATCATACTCAGATACTGTATTTTTTACGATAATCTGCGCCATACCCGCCCAAGTTATCCGTTTCCCGTCACTCCCACTCGATCGTGCCGGGCGGCTTTGACGTGATGTCGTAGGTCACGCGGTTGATGCCCTTGACCTCGTTGATGATGCGGGTGGCGACGCGGCCGAGGAAGGTCATGTCGAAGGGGTAGAAATCGGCCGTCATGCCGTCGACCGAGGTCACGGCGCGCAGGGCGAGGACATGGTCGTAGGTGCGGCCGTCGCCCATCACGCCGACGGTCTTGACCGGCAGGAGCACGGCGAAGGCCTGCCAGATCACGTCATAGAGGCCGGCGCGGCGGATCTCCTCAAGGTAGATCGCGTCGGCCTTGCGCAGGATGTCGAGCTTTTCGCGGGTGATCTCGCCCGGGCAGCGGATGGCGAGGCCGGGGCCGGGAAACGGATGGCGCCCGACGAACGCGTCCGGCAGGCCAAGTTCGCGGCCGAGCACCCTCACCTCGTCCTTGAACAGCTCCCGCAGCGGCTCCACGAGCTTCATGTTCATGCGCTCCGGCAGGCCGCCCACGTTGTGGTGGCTCTTGATGGTGACCGAGGGGCCGCCGGTGAAGCTGACGCTCTCGATGACGTCCGGGTAGAGCGTGCCCTGGGCCAGGAAGTCGGCGCCGCCGATCTTCTTCGCCTCGGCCTCGAACACGTCGATGAACAGCCGGCCGATGGTCTTGCGCTTGGCCTCGGGGTCAGGCCCGCACTTCTGCAGCTCGCCGATGAAGAGGTCGCCGGCATTCACATGGACCAGCGGGATGTTGTAATGGCCCCTGAACAGCGAGACGACCTGCTCGGCCTCCGCATGGCGCATCAGCCCGTGGTCGACGAAGACGCAGGTGAGCTGGTCCCCGATGGCTTCGTGGATCAGCACAGCCGCGACGGCCGAGTCGACGCCGCCGGAGAGCCCGCAGATCACCCTGCCCTTGCCGACCTGCGCCCTGATCTTGGCGATCATCTCGTCGCGATAGGCGGACATCGACCAATCGGCGCGCGCGCCGGCGATCTTCGTGACGAAGTTGCGGATCAGGGCCGCGCCATCGGGCGTGTGCACCACTTCGGGGTGGAACATCGTCGTGTAGATGCGGCGCGCCTCGTCGCTGGCCACCGCGAAGGGGGCATTCTCGGACGTCGCCTTG
>JAIXZF010000370.1 GCA_027489835.1 Hyphomicrobiales bacterium | reverse complement strand
TTCAACAAGATGACCGCGGAGCTCAGGCGCCAGCGGGACGGGCTGGTCGCGGCCAGCGAAGTCATCGACCGCCGCCGCCGCTTCACCGAAACCGTCCTCGCCGGTGTCTCGGCCGGCGTCATCGGCCTCGATCAGGACGACCGGATCACGCTTCTGAACCGCTCCGGCGAGACCTTGCTGGGCGCTGATCGCCGCAGCATAGGCCAGCCGCTGTCCGTGCTCGCGCCGGAGCTGGGCGACTGCATCCGCGAGGCGCGCCAGATGCGCCAGCGCATGCTGAGCTCCCAGGTCGTGATCATGCGCCAGGGCCGGGAGCGCACGCTCAACGTGCGCGTCTCACGCGAAGGCGAAGCGCCGCAGCTCGGCCTCGTGGTGACGCTCGACGACATCACCGACCTCGTCGCCGCGCAGCGAACCTCGGCCTGGGCCGACGTGGCGCGCCGAATCGCCCATGAGATCAAGAACCCGCTGACGCCCATCCAGCTTTCGGCTGAGCGCATTCGCCGGAAGTTCGGCAAGGTCATCGTCGAGGACCGCGACATCCTCGACCAGTGCACGGACACCATCATCCGGCAGGTCGAGGACATCCGCCGCATGGTCGACGAGTTCGCGTCCTTCGCCCGTATGCCGAAGCCGTCTCCCGCCAGCGACGACATCGCCGCCGTGATCCGGGAGGTCGCCTTCATGATGCGCGTCGGCAATCCCGATCTGGCGATCGAGACGCGCGGTGCCGACGAGGCTGCGGCGGCCGTGTTCGATCGCCGGCTGGTGTCGCAGGCGCTCACCAATGTCGTGAAGAACGCCACGGAGGCGATCGGGGCCGTGGCTGGCGAAAGCTCGGGCGACCAACCGGCGCAGGATGGCGACGGGCAACCGGGCCGCGTCGACATCGAGCTTGCCCTTGCGGACGGAATTTGGCGCATCGACGTGCTCGACACCGGCAAGGGCTTTCCCACCGACAACAGGCAGCGCCTGCTGGAACCCTACATGACGACGCGGGAGGGCGGCACGGGCCTCGGCCTCGCCATCGTCGCGAAGATCTTCGAGGACCATGGCGGGCGCATCGAACTGCTCGACAGGGAAGACGGGCAGCGCGGCGCCGATGTGCGGCTCTGGCTGCCCGCGGGCGGCGCTGCGGCTCACACGCCCGACGCTGGCAAGGAGCGCCGGATCGACGGCTCACAGAAAATGGCGACTGACGCATGAGTTCGGCTGACATTCTCGTCGTGGACGATGAAACCGATATCCGGGAACTGGTCGCGGGCATCCTCGAGGATGAAGGCTACGGCGCGCGCCGCGCGGCCTCCGCCGACGAGGCGCTGTCGGCGATCCAGGCACGGCGCCCGAGCCTGGTCTTCCTCGACATCTGGCTTCAGGGCAGCCGCCTCGACGGCCTTCAGGTGCTCGATCTGATCAAGCAGAGCGATCCGGACCTTCCGGTCGTCATGATTTCGGGCCACGGCAACATCGAGACCGCGGTGTCCGCCATCAAGCGCGGCGCCTACGACTTCATCGAGAAGCCCTTCAAGGCGGACCGGCTGGTGCTGGTCGCCGACCGCGCGCTCGAGGCCTCGCGCCTCAAGCGGGAGGTGCGTGACCTCAAGACGCGCTCCGTGCAGGCCAGCCGCATCGTGGGACGGTCGACCGCGGTCAACCAGCTGCGCACGACGCTGGAGCGCGTTGCGCCCACCAATGCGCGCGTCATGATCACCGGCGAGCCGGGCGCCGGCAAGGAGCTGGCGGCCCGCACGCTGCACGCCATGTCGGCCCGCGCCTCGGGACCCTTCGTCGCGCTCAACGCGGCGACCATCACTCCCGAGGTCATGGAGGAAGCCCTGTTCGGCATCGAGGCTGCGGCGGGCCGCTCAAGGCGCGTCGGCGCGCTGGAGGAGGCCCATTCGGGCACGCTCTACCTCGACGAGGTGGCGGACATGCCCAAGGAGACGCAAGGGCGCATCCTTCGCGTGCTCGTGGACCAGAACTTCCAGCGCGTCGGCGGAACGACGCGGGTGCATGTCGACGTCCGCATCGTCTCGTCCACATGCAAGGACATCGGCACCGAGATCATGGCCGGCCGCTTCCGCGAGGAGCTGTTTCATCGTCTCAACGTGGTCCCGATCCGCGTGCCGGCCTTGTCGGAGCGGCGTGAGGACGTGCCGGAACTGATCGAGTTCTTCATGGACCAGCTCTCGATCGCGTCGGGCCTGCCGAAGCGCCGGATCGCCATGGACGCGATGGCCGTGCTGCAATCGCATGAATGGCCCGGGAACGTCCGCGAGCTGCGTAACAATGTCGAGCGGTTGATGATCCTGACCAAAGGTGATCCGGCGGCCGAAGTGACGACCGACATGCTCCCGGCAGAAGTCGGCGCGCTTGTGCCCGCAACGCCGACCGGTTCCGGTGGTGAAAAGCTGATGAGCCTGCCTTTGCGCGAGGCGAGGGAGATCTTCGAGAAAGAATACCTTGTCGCGCAGATTGCCCGTTTCTCCGGCAACATCTCGCGTACGGCCGAATTCATCGGAATGGAGCGCTCGGCTCTTCATCGTAAGCTCAAGTCGCTCGGCGTCGAATGAGCGCAGGGCGGCATCCGGTCGGGACAATTCGCTTGCCTATCGCCGGGACTTGTCGAACATTCGGGGCGCGCTGTCGGGGGACGAAGCGCTGGGCGGGGGACTATCGGATCATGCCTGCGCCGCAACCATAAAAGATCCCAAAAAAGGGCTGCTGCCATGGCGGGCGAACGGACTCAGAACCTCCAGGACACTTTTCTCAACTATGTGCGCAAGAATAAGATTTCGGTGACGATCTTCCTCGTCAACGGGGTCAAGCTGCAGGGCGTCGTCACCTGGTTCGACAATTTCTGCGTGCTGCTGCGCCGCGACGGGCATTCGCAACTCGTCTACAAGCACGCCATCTCCACCATCATGCCCGGCAGCCCGGTCGTGCTGTTCGAGGGCAACGAGGACGCCGAGAAATGAGGCGTCCGGCCACGCCTTGGCCTCACACGGCCATGCCGTGCAGGTCATAGGCGTCGGCCCGCTCGATCTTCACCGTCACGATGTCGCCCACGCGCAGAGGCCTGCGTGAGGCCACATGCACGTGCCCGTCGATCTCCGGTGCATCCCAGACCGAGCGGCCCACCGCGACGGTCGGGCCCACCTCGTCGATGATGACCTTGAGCCTGCGTCCGACCCTGGCCTGCAGAACGCGGGCGGAAATGGCCTGCTGCGCCTCCATGAAGCGGCGATGGCGCTGCTCCTTCACCTCTTCGGGCACCTGCGGCAGGCCGAGCTCGTTGGCGACCGCGCCCTTCACCGGCTCGTACTTGAAGCAGCCGACCCGTTCGAGGCGCGCCTCCTTCAGCCATGACAGCAGGAACTCGAAATCCTCGTCGGTCTCGCCGGGGAAGCCGACGATGAAGGTCGAGCGCACGCCGAGATCGGGGCATATCTCGCGCCAGCGGCGGATGCGCTCCAGCGTCTTCTCCTGATGCGCCGGCCGCCGCATCGCCTTGAGGACGTTGGGCGATGCGTGCTGGAACGGGATATCGAGATAGGGCAGCACGAGCCCATCGCTCATCAGCTGGATGACCTCATCCACATGCGGATAGGGGTAAACGTAATGCAGCCGGACCCACGCTCCGAGTTGGCCGAGCTCGCGCGACAGATCGAGGAACTTCGCCCTGACCTCGCGGTCCTTGAATGGGCTCGCGGCATAGCGCAGGTCAACGCCATAGGCGCTGGTGTCCTGCGAGATCACCAGCAGTTCCTTGACGCCGGCGGCCACCAACTTCTCGGCCTCGCGCAGCACGTCGCCCGCCGGCCTGGAGACGAGGTCGCCCCTGAGCTTCGGGATGATGCAGAAGCTGCAGCGATTGTTGCAGCCCTCTGAAATCTTGAGATAGGCGTAGTGCCGCGGCGTGAGCTTGATGCCCTGGCTCGGCACGAGGTCGAGGAAGGGGTCATGCGCGGGCGGCAGCGCTTCGTGCACCGCGCCCAGCACGCTCTCATAGGCCTGCGGCCCGGTGATCGCGAGCACGTCGGGGAAGCGCTCGCGGATCTGCTCGGGCTCGGCGCCCATGCAGCCGGTCACGATCACCTTGCCGTTTTCCGATAGCGCCTTGCCGATGTTGTCGAGCGACTCGGCCTTGGCGGAATCGAGGAAGCCGCAGGTGTTGACGATGACGAGGTCCGCGCCGGCATGGGTGCGCGAAAGCTCGTAGCCCTCGGAGCGCAGCGAGGTGATGATGCGTTCGGAATCGACCAGCGCCTTCGGGCAGCCGAGCGAGACGAAGGAGATCTTGGGGGCGGGAGCGTTCATGGAGGCTTTCGGCGGCATCCGCCACGGGTGGGCGCGGCATGAGGGCGGCAGCCATGCCGATACATGGCAATGCACCGGCTTCCAAGTCACTTTCCGCCGTCCGGGCTTCTTGCCGCCGTCCTGCGGCTCGGCCTTGCCGCGCCCGGCACGGATCGGACATAGTGCATGGCTCCGGCGCGGCGCGTCGCTCAGGCTTTCCAGATGCATGGCGTCCGCACCTCCGATGTCCTGATTGTCGGTGGCGGCGTCGTTGGCGCCTCGCTGGCCTATGGAATGCGCGGTCGCGGCCTCAGGATCGACGTGCTCGATGGCGGTGATGGCGACATCCGCGCCGCCCGCGCCAATTTCGGCCTCGTCTGGGTGCAGTCCAAGGGCCACGACATGCCGGCCTACGCGCGCTGGACGCGCGAGAGCGCCGAGCTGTGGGCCGGCTTCGCCGAAGAACTGGCCGAAGCGACGGCGACGCCGCTCCGTCTTCGCCAGACGGGCGGGCTGTCGTGGTGCCTCGGCGAGGCGGAGTTCGAAGCCAGGCGCGCCGAATTGCTGCGCTGGCACAACCAGCGCGCCGATGATGGCGCGGAGGTCGTGCTGCTCGAGCGCAGCGACGTCGAAAGGCTGCTGCCGGGCGTACGTCTCGGCGCCGACGTCACGGGGGCGAGTTTCTGCGCCAGCGATGGAGAATGCGATCCGCTGGCCTTGCTGAAAGCCCTGCACCTCGCCATGGCGCGCGAGGGCATCACGCTGCACCGCGAGACGAAGGCTCTTGCGGTCACGCATCGCGGCGGCGTCTTCCGCGTCGACGCCGAGCGCGGCGCCTACGAAGCTCCGCGGCTGGTCCTGGCTGCCGGGCTGGGAAGCGCTGCGCTGGCGCCGATGGTCGGGCTGCCATCGCTTCTGCGGCCCGAGCGCGGGCAGATTCTCGTCACCGAGCGCATCGCGCCGTTCCTGCCTTTCGCGGGCGACACGATCCGGCAGACCGCGGACGGAACGGTCATGATCGGCGCGACGCACGAGGATGTGGGCCTGGACCTCGGCGTCACTGAGGAAGCCGGCGCGGCGCTGGCCCGCCATGCGGTGGCGGTGTTTCCGGGCCTCGCCAAGGCGCGCATGGTCAGGACCTGGGCCGGGCTCCGCGTGCTGACGCCGGACGGCAATCCCCTTTACGCGGAGAGCGTCTCCTGCCCGGGCGCGGCGTTGGTGACATGCCATTCCGGCGTGACCCTTGCGGCTGCGCACACGCTCAGATTGGCTCCGGCGCTGCTTGCCGGGCCGATCGACGAAGCCTTCGCGGCGTTCGGCCCCTCCCGTTTCGCTAGCCAGGCGCATGTTTCGCAAGCCGCCTGACGCCCCGGCCGGCGTCACCGTCTTCGTGGCGGGCCAGCCCGTGCGGATGGCGGCGGGCGAGAGCGCCGCCGCCGCGGTCCTGCTTGCGGACCTGGGTTTCAGCCGGAGCCATCCCGTCGATGGCGGCGCGCGGCTGCCCTACTGCATGATGGGGGTGTGCTTCGAATGCCTGATGGTGATCGACGGCGCGCCGGGGCGACAGGGCTGCCTCGTTCCCGTGCGTGAGGGCATGCGCATCGAACCCATGGCGGGCCTTCCCGATCTGGCGGGCGCGCCTCCTTGATGGAACTCGACCTCGCCATCGTCGGAGCGGGCCCGGCCGGCCTCGGCGCGGCCATCGAGGCCGCTGGCCTTGGGCTTTCCGTCGTCGTGCTGGACGAGCAGCCCGCGCCCGGCGGTCAGGTCCACCGTGCCATCGAGGTCCGAAAGGCGGCGGGGCGTCTCGACGGCGAGGATGACCGCGACGGTGCCGCGCTCGTCGCGGCCTTCCGGGCGAGTGGCGCCGTCCACTGGCCCAGTGTCCAGGTCTGGCGGATGGATCCGCCCGCCGGTGGCGCGGGCTTTCGCCTGGTCGCGACGCAGGATGGCGCATCTCAGGTCATCGCCGCGAAGCGCGTTCTGCTCGCCGTTGGCGCGCTCGAGCGTCCCGCGCCGTTTCCCGGCTGGACGCTGCCGGGCGTGCTGACCGTGGGCGCGGCGCAGATCCTGTTGAAGTCCGGCGGCAACCTTCCTGCCGCGCCGCTGGTCATCGCGGGGCAGGGACCGTTGCCGCTCCTGTTCGCATCCCAGCTCGCGAAGGCGGGAATGGTCCTCGACCTCATCCTCGACACGGCGCCAGCCGAGGCGTGGCGTCGCGCCTTGCCGCATCTGCCGGGCGCCCTTCGTGGCTGGCAGCAACTGGCGCGAGGGCTCCGCCTCATGCTGGCGCTGCGCCGATCCCCGGCGCGCCGCGTCGCGCGGGTCCGCGAGATCGAGGCGCTGGGCGAGCACCGGCTCGAGGCGGTCCGCTACCGCACGAAAGCCGGGTGGGCGCAGGTCCCGGCCACGATCCTCCTTGTGCATGAAGGCGTCATCCCCAACGTCCAGCCCGCCATGTCGCTCGGGGTCGAACATGTCTGGGACGATGGCCAGGCCTGCTGGCGGCCGAAGCTAGGGGTCGACGGTGAAACATCGGTGCCGGGCCTGTTCATTGCAGGCGACGCGGCTGGCATCGGAGGCTGGCGCGTGGCCGCCATCGACGGCCGGCTCGCGGGGCTTCGCGCCGCCGAGACGCTGGGCGTGTCTATCGACGCGGCGCGGCGCAGTCGGTTGCGGCTGGAACGCCGCCCGCACGCGGCCTTGCGCCCCTTCCTCGATGCGCTGGGCCGGCCGCGCGAGGAATTGCTGGCTCCGGCCGACGCCACGGTCGTCTGCCGCTGCGAGATGGTGACAGCCGGCACCGTGCGAGCGGCGGTGCAGGCAGGCGCAACCGGACCCAATGAGGTCAAGATCCGGACCCGCTGCGGCATGGGCCCGTGCCAGGGCCGGCTCTGCGGCCCATCTCTGACGATGCTGGTGGCCGAGGCGCGCGGGGTCTCGCCGGCAGAGGCCGGGCATCTGCGCATCCGCCCGCCGCTGAAGCCCGTGACGCTTGGCGATATGGCAGGCATTCCGCTCGAGGATCGTTCCGGTTGACGCGGGCCGCTAGCCTCGGCTTGCGCGCGTCGCGGCCTAAATCGATGGGCGTTTCCAAGGGCGGCTTGTGGTCATGACCAAGGTCGTCGCCAACACACATAGGCGACGGATTCCAGCATCGGTTCATGAATTCTCATATCGTGGAATTCGGTCAATCCACCGTTGGCGCTTGCCAATCGAGTGACGAGTTCCACGTCTCGCGCGTTGCGCCGGGCAGCCTCATCGCAGCGGTGCTGCGCAGGGTGCGGCTCCGCGGTATGAGATGTCAGGGCCAACGTTCGATGCTATCGCGGCGGCCGAGGCAGTGAAGGCAGGAGTGGCAGATGGCGAGCGCGATCTATCCCGATCTTGATGGCAAGGTTGTCATTGTGACGGGCGGCGGAAGCGGAATTGGCGAAGCCATCGTCAGGCGCTTTGCCGGACAGGGATCGCGCGTGGGTTTCGTCGACATCCAGCGCGAGCCGTCCGAGGCGCTGGTGCGTGACGTCGCAGGGCCCGGCCCGGTTCATTTCGAACATGCCGACCTGACCGACACCGAAGCGCTCAAGGCGGCCATCGAGCGCATCCGGTCCGCGCTCGGGCCGGTCGATGTCCTCGTCAACAACGCTGCCCATGACCAGCGCCATGACACGCTTACGGTCACGCCCGAGTATTGGGACGACCGGATCGCGGTCAACCTCAAGCACCAGTTCTTTGCGGCGCAGGCCGTGCTGCCGGACATGATGGCGCGAAAAGGGGGCTCGATCATCAACTTCGGCTCGACATCATGGATGATCGGGCAGGGGGGCATGGCTGCCTACACGGCCGCCAAGTCCGCCGTGCTGGGGCTGACGCGCTCGCTCGCCCGCGATTTCGGGCCCTACAACATCCGCGTCAACGCCATTGCGCCGGGCTGGATCATGACCCAGCGCCAGATCGACCTTTGGCTGACGCCGGAAAGCGAGAAGGAGTTGATGAACCGCCAATGCCTCAAGCGGAAGCTCGTGCCCGACGACATCGCGCGGGCAACATTGTTCTTCGCCTCCGAGGAAGCCGGCGCCTGCACCAACCAGCAATATGTCGTGGATGGCGGCTGGGTGTGAGGCGCGGGGGAGTGTCGGATGCGCCCGGCAGGTCTTTCAGGCCGCCGCGCGGGGCGCGTGCAGCACATAGTACTTCACCACCGCGACCGGCATGTCCCAGATGCCCTTGAAGCCGGCC
>JAIXZF010000156.1 GCA_027489835.1 Hyphomicrobiales bacterium | reverse complement strand
GCCGACCCGCACCGCTTCATCGTGTTCTGCGACGATCTTTCCTTCGACGCGGACGACACCTCCTACAAATCGCTGAAGGCGGCGCTGGACGGCGGCGTCGAGGGCCGGCCCGAGAACGTCGCCTTCTACGCCACCTCGAACCGGCGCCACCTCCTTCCCCGCGACATGATGGAGAACGAGCGATCGACCTCGATCAATCCGGGCGAGGCGGTGGAGGAAAAGGTCTCGCTGTCGGACCGCTTCGGGCTCTGGCTCGGCTTCCACAAATGCAGCCAGGACGAATATCTCGACATGGTCGGCGGCTACGCGGCCCATTTCGGGCTGGCGCTGCCGCCGGACGAGCTCAGGGCGCAGGCGCTGGAATGGGCGACGACGCGCGGCGCTCGTTCGGGCCGCACCGCCTGGCAGTTCATCACCGATCTCGCCGGGCGGCTGGAGAAGCGGCTGGATTGAAAAACGAAGGACGGGAGCGGCCTTTCGTGGGACCGTCCCGTCCTTT
The DNA here is from genome assembly GCA_027489835.1 of Hyphomicrobiales bacterium. Classification (GTDB taxonomy): domain Bacteria; phylum Pseudomonadota; class Alphaproteobacteria; order Rhizobiales; family Beijerinckiaceae; genus Allobosea. The sequence goes on along the minus strand of JAIXZF010000156.1, from coordinate 12,968 downwards.
GACGACCAGCGCAAGGGTCTCGCGAGGCTGATCGAAAGCGTGAGGCCCCAAGGCCTCAGTTGTTGAGATAGGGCATCGGATCGACCGGGTTCGAACCCTTGCGGATCTCGAAGTGCAGCTGCGGCGAGGAGACGTTGCCGGTCTGCCCCGAGCGGGCGATGACCTGGCCGCGGCTGACGCGCTCGCCGCGCTTCACGGCGATGTCGCCATTGTGGGCGTAGGCCGAGACGTAGCCGTTCTCGTGCCGGATCAGCACGAGGTTGCCGTAGCCTTTCAGCTCGTTGCCGGAATAGGCCACCACGCCGTCGCCGGCGGCCTTGACGGGCGTCCCTTCGGGCACGGCGATGTTGATGCCCTCATTGCCGCCGCGGCCAGAGAAGCCGTTGATGACGCGGCCACGGGCCGGCCAGCGGAAATCGGCAGTGGCCTGCTTCGGCTCGTCCTTGGGAATGCTGGCCGTGGCGTTCGGATCGATGCCGCGGGTCGCGGCCGCCGCGGCGGCCGGCTGCTCGGCCTCTGCGCGGGCGACCTTCGCCTCCCGTTCGGCCCTTGCCTTGGCCTCGGCAGCGAGCTTGCGGTCAGCCTCGGCCTTGGCCTTCGCCTCGGCGGCCTTGGCGCGCTCGGCCTCGGCGGCCTTGCGGGCCTCGGCGGCCTTGGCCTTCTCGGCGGAGGTCTGGGCCTTGAGCTCGGCGAGCCTGGCCTTCTCGGCCTCGGCCTGCGCCTTCGCCTCGGCAGCCTTGCGCGCCTTGGCCTCGGCCTCGGCGCGGACGCTGGCCACGGATTGCTGGCGCACGCTCTCGGAGCGGAGGCGTGCGGCCTCGGCCTGCGCCCTCGCCTTCTCGCGGGCCGCGTCGGACGCGGCGGAGTTCACGGCCTTCGGCTCGGCGACCTTCGGCGGTGCGATGGGCGCGGGCGGGGTCATGCGCGGAGCGGCGGTGTCGCGCTGGGGCGGCGCAGCAGCAGCGGCGCTGCGGACCGGCACGGCAGGCTTCGGCGCTTCGGCAGGCTTCGGCGCGGGGGCGCGGATCGGCTCGGCGCGCTCGCTCATCTGGGCGCGCGGAGCGGGCTGGACCGGCCGCGGCGTGACGGGCGGCGTGTTGTCGATCGGCGCTTCGGCGCGCGGGGCGATCGATGCGGCGGGCGCCGCTGCGGCGGGGCTGCCGCCGGCGTTGAACACCGGGATGATGACCTGCGAGCCCGGGGTGAGCTTGCCGGAGGAGAGGCCGTTGGCGGAGATGATGGCCGAAGCCGGCACGCCATAGCGCGAGGACAGCGTGGCCGCGCTCTCGCCGGCCGCGACCGTGACGGGCGTGCCGCCGGCGGCCGACCAGCCGGAGGCGGTGCGGGCCGAGGCGCGGGCCAGCGAGACGGCGCTGGGCGCGCTCGCGGCCGGCAGGCTTGCAACAGGAGCGCTGGCGGCGGGAAGGCTCGCGCTCGGCATGGCGGGGCGCGGGGCGATGGAGCCGGTGACGGTGGGCGCCGCGAGCGGCTGGGACGAGACGCGGCCTGCGGATGGCACGGCAGCGGCCACGTCGGAGGTCGCGGGCGCGGACCTGATGGAGCCTGTCGCGCCGCGGTCGACGCCAGGACCCGAGGCCGTCTTGTAGGGATTGGAGAAGGGGTTCTCGGAGAACCGGGCCACGTCGCTGCTGCAGGCGCCGAGCGCGCCAGCCACCGCGCTCACCGCGATGACCCGGACAATGGCGGAAGTCCACATGAAATCACGCTTCAAACGCATCAGCCCGCACCGCAGGTTACTCAACACAACTTATGACGATGATTAAAAACGGATTCAGGTTACGAAACCGTTGCTGCCCTGAACAATTCGTCAGGATCGCTGCGCTCAGAGCGCGTCGGCGACGCCCGGGCTGAGCGGGGTCAGGCGCACGGCCGGCCCGAGATGATGATCGACCGCGTTTTCGCCCACGCGGCTGACGATCAGCTTGCGCGGAACGCCATCGACGCGCACGGCGCCGACCAGCCTGCCGCCCGGCGACAGGCGCTGAAGCAGCCCCTCGGGCACCGTCTCCACCACCCCGTTGAGGATGATGCGGTCGAAGCGGCCGAGCAGGCGCGTCGCCGACAGCCCGTCAGCGTGCTGCAACTCCACGGCGCGCATGCCGATGCCCATCAGCCGCTCATGGGCGGCGATGGCCAGCGAGCGGAAGCGCTCCAGCGAGACGACCTGCGCGCCCATTTCGGTCATCAGCGCCGTGACGTAGCCCGAGCCCGTGCCGATTTCGAGGATGCGCTGCCCGGCGGCGACGCCGAGCGAGCCGAGGAAGGAGGCGACGATGTTGGGCGGCGTCATCGTCTGCCCGCATGGCAGCGGGATGGACACATCCGTGCGCGACAGATCGGCATAGCGCGCGGGGGCGAAGATCACGCGCGAGACGCGTTCCATGGCCCTCAGCACCGCGATGTCGACGAGGCCTTGCGCGCGCAGCGTGAGCAGGAACTGCAGCGTTTTCGCGCCGTCAGCCAACGGCTCCAGAGGCTCGTCGTCGCTGAAGGCGCTGTCCATCATGGATTGAAGGCGCTGGCCAGTCTCGTAAGCGTCGGCTCATGGGTGAGGTCGAGTTCCAGCGGCGTGATGGAGATCTTCATCTCCTGCAGTGCCTTGAGGTCGGTGCCGTTCGGCGGCTCGCTGCGGCCGCGCGAGAAGGCGATCCAGTAATAAGCCTTGCCGCGCCCATCCTCGCGCGGGTCGATGCGCAGCAGTTCCTGGTTGCGGCGGCCCTGCACCGTGACGGCGACACCCTTCACCTCTTCAGGCAGGCAATCGGGGAAGTTGACGTTGACGAGCACGCCCTCGTCCAGCCCCTGGTCGAGCAGGCGGCGAATGATGCCGGGCGCATGGCTCTCGGCGCAGCTCCAGTTGATGGCGTTGCGGCCCTTCGGCCCATAGGCCTGGCTCAGCGCGATCGAGGTGACGCCAAGCAGCGTTCCCTCCATCGCGGCGGCGATGGTGCCCGAGTAGGTGACATCCTCCGCGACGTTCTGGCCGTGGTTGACGCCGGAGAGCACGAGGTCCGGGCGATGGTCAATCATCACCTGCCTGAGGCCCATGATGACGCAATCGGTCGGCGTTCCCTTCACCGCGAAATGGCGCTCCGAGATTTCGCGCAGGCGCAGCGGATCGTTGAGCGACAGCGAATGCGAGACGCCGGACTGATCGGTCTCCGGCGCGATCACCCAGACATCGTCGGACAGGCTGCGCGCGATGCGTTCCAGCACGGCAAGGCCCGGCGCGTGAATGCCGTCGTCATTGGTGACAAGGATGCGCATGGGGACCTGCAGGCAGCTGTGCTTGCGGCCCTGCTACGCCATGACGCGCGACGCCTCAAGCGGAATGCTGCCTTCACCGTCATCCCGGCCTCGAGCCAGAATGACGGTGTGGGTGGACAACGCTCAACCGAGCTCGATGCGGGTGACGCCGCCCATGTAGGGCTGCAGCGCATCCGGCACGGTGATCGAGCCGTCAGGGTTCTGGTAGTTCTCCATCACCGCGATCAGCGCGCGGCCGACCGCGACGCCCGAGCCGTTGAGGGTGTGCACGAATTGCGGCTTGCCGTCCGCCCCCCTCACCCGCGCATCCATGCGCCGGGCCTGGAAATCCCCGCAGTTCGAGCAGGAGGAGATTTCGCGATAGGCCTTCTGCCCCGGCAGCCAAACCTCGATGTCGTAGGTCTTGCTGGAGGCGAAGCCCATGTCGCCGGTGCAGAGCGTCATGGTGCGGAAATGCAGGCCGAGCTTCTTCAGCACCGCCTCGGCGCAGGAGAGCATGCGCTCATGCTCGGCCTTCGAGGCGTCCGGCGTCGTGATCGAGACCAATTCGACCTTGTTGAACTGGTGCTGGCGCAGCATGCCCTTGGTGTCGCGCCCGGCCGAGCCGGCCTCGGCGCGGAAGCAGGGCGTGAGCGCGGTCAGCCGCATCGGCAGCTCGGCCTCGCCGAGGATGGATTCACGGACGAGGTTGGTGAGCGGGACCTCGGCGGTGGGGATGAGCCAGTGTTCTTCGCCAGCGAGAAACTGATCTTCCCTAAACTTCGGCAGCTGTGCCGTGCCGAACATCGCGTCGTCCCGCACCAGCAGCGGCGGGTTCACTTCCGTGTAGCCGTGCTCGGTGGTGTGCGTGTCGAGGAAGAACTGGCCGATGGCGCGCTCGAGGCGGGCGAGGCCGCGCTTGAGCACCACGAAGCGCGAGCCCGACAGCTTCGCCGCCGTCTCGAAATCCATCATGCCGAGCGCCTCGCCAAGCTCCCAGTGCTCGCGGGCCGGCTGGTTCGATTCGGCGCCCCAGAGCGCGGGCTTCTCGCCATGGACGTGGCGCACCACGTTGCCATGCTCGTCAGCACCGACGGGAACGTCCGGCTGCGGTATGTTGGGGATGGCGGCGAGCGCGTTGCGCAGCGCCTCGGCGGCCTCGCGCTCGGCGGCTTCCAGCGCGGGGCCGGCTTCCTTCAGCCGCGCCACCTCCGCCTTCAGCGCGTCGGCGGCTGCCAAGTCCTTGCGGCCCATGGCCTGGCCGATCTCCTTGGAGAGGGCGTTGCGCCGCTCCTGCGCGGCCTGGTTCTCGGCGATGGCCTTGCGGCGGGCGTCATCGAGTTCGAACAGCGAGGACGACAGGGGCTCCGCGCCGCGGTTCCGCAAACCGAGGTCGAACGCCTCGGCGTTCTCGCGAATCCACTTGATGTCATGCATGGCTGGCCGCTCCGTTTGCGCCGAGCCGATAGCAGCAAGCGGCGGGCTGCGCCAGTTCGGAACCCACTCCCGATGTCATCCCCGGCGGCCCGCCGGGCCAGGACGGGAATCCATGGGGCGCAGTGGAAAGTGGATCCCCTTCCCGCGCTTATCGGCGCGCCGGGGATGACACCGGTGGTGCCTCGGATGCTTTCAGTGACAGCCCCCTCGGCGGACTGCCGACAGGCTCACTCCGCCGCAGCAGCGTCCTCGGCGGCTCGTTTAGCTGCGCGCTTCCTTTCAACATAGCCGACCGAATGCACCGACAGCTCGTAGAGCAGCAGCATCGGCACGGCGAGCATCAGCTGGCTGAGCACGTCCGGCGGGGTCAGCACGGCGGCGACGACGAAGACGAAGACGATCGCGTAGCGGCGCTTTTCCTTGAGGAACTTCGCGTCGATGATCCCCGCCTGACCCAAGAGGGTGAGCACCACGGGCAGCTGGAAGGAGATGCCGAAGGCGAAGACCAGCGTCATGATGAGCGAGAGATATTCGCTGACCTTGGGCAGAAGCTCGATGCCGGCCTGATCGATCGTCGCGGCCTGCTGCATGCCGAGCGAGAAGCGCATCAGCACCGGCATGGCGAAGAAGAAGACCATGGCCGCGCCGAGCACGAAGAACACCGGGGTGGCGAACAGATAGGGGCGGAAAGCGTCGCGCTCGTTCTTGTAGAGGCCGGGCGCGACGAATTTGTAGATCTGCGTCGCGATGACCGGGAAGGCGAAGAAGCCCGCGCCGAAGGCCGCGATCTTGATCTGGGTGAAAAGGTATTCGAGCGGCGCCGTGTAGATCAGCTTCGCCTTGTCGGCGCCGCCGGCCGCCCAGACATAGGGCAGCACCAGGACGTTGTAGATGTACTTGGCGCCGGCAAAGCAGATGAAGAACAGGATGATGAACGCGACGAGCGACTTGATCAGCCGCGCTCGGAGCTCGATCAGGTGCTCGATCAGGGGCGCGCGCGACGCCTCGATGTCGTCCTCCCCGGCGCGCTTGGAGGCATCCGCGATCAATTCGCTCACGCCTCGCCTCCATCAGGCTTGGCGGCGGCCTTGCGGACACGCTTCGGCTTGGGCGCGACCGCATCGTCGGTCGTCGACGCAGCCACCGCTTCGGCCGGGGCCGGGGGCGGAGGGGCCTCGTGCGACGGCGCCGCCAACAGCTCGCGCTGGTCGAAGGCCGGTGGGGGTTCGGGCAGGGGTACCACCGGTTCGGCGGGAGCCGGAAGCTGCGCGGCGGCGTCCGTCGCGAGCGGCAAAGGCGTGGTGGAGCCCGGGGCCGGCGCGGCCGCGCCCTTCAGCTCCTCGCGGATCGTGTTGATGGGATTGAAGTCCACCTTGGTGGCCGCCTGCACGGTGCCGCCGACATCCTCGACCTGCTTCTTGAGGTCGTGCAGCTCGGCCTCGCGCATCGCGTCGTTGAACTGGCCCTGAAACTCGGCCGCCATGCGCTTGATCTTGCCGACCGCCTCGCCGACGGAGCGCAGCGCCTTCGGCAAATCCTTCGGGCCGATCACGACAAGCGCGACCGCCCCGATCAACACCATTTCGCTCCAGGCGATGTCAAACATCGATGTGTTCCGATCCGGCGCGCTTCACGCGCCGCGAAGAGTCCGCGCTGCGGCCCGAGGCGCTCAGACCTTGCGCTCGGCTTCGACCTTCTGCGCCGTCGGCGTCGTCTGGTCCAGCGTCTTCGGCGGCTCGGCCACGACCGGCGGCGGGGGAGTCTCCTCCTCGGCCATGCCCTTCTTGAAGGACTTGATGCCCTTGGCGACGTCGCCCATCAGCTCGGAGACCTTGCCGCGGCCGAAGAGGAGCATCACCACGATGCCGACGACGATCCAGTGCCAAATGCTCACGCCACCCATGGCGAACTCCTCAACGTCATGAACCCGCCGGCCGGCAGCCCCGGCGTTTGGTTGTGCGGAAACTAGGGTTCGACATCCAAGAACACAAGGACTTCCTCGCGTTTGATGTCGACCCCGACATCCGCGCCCTCGGCGAACGGCTTGTGCTCCGGCGCCCTGATCGTCAGCGGCCGGTCGAAGCCCTGGACGGCCACCTGCAGCACGTCGACCTCGCCGAGGAAACGCCGGGACATCACCCGGCCCGGCAGGCAGAAGCCGGCCGCGCGCAGAACCACCGCCTGCGGGCGGATGCAGACCACCGCCCGCTGCCCGTCTTCCAGATGTGGCGCGGCAATGCGGCCAAAAGGCGTCTCGACCGCCCCGCCCCTCACGGTCGCGCCGATTTCGTTGAAGTCGCTGAAGAAGCGCGCGACGAACAGGCTGTTGGGGTGCATGTAGAGCTCCTCCCCCGGCCCTGACTGCACGATCTGCCCCCTGCGCATCAGCACGATGCGGTCCGCGATGCGCATCGCGTCCTCGGGATCGTGGGTGACCACAACGGCGGTCGCGCCCGTCTCGCGGATCACGGCCACCGTCTCCTCGCGCACGGCGTCCTTCAGCCGCCTGTCGAGGTTGGAGAAGGGTTCATCCATGAGCAGCACGCCCGGCCGCGGCGCGACGGCGCGCGCGAGCGCCACGCGCTGCTGCTCGCCGCCCGACAGCATGTGGGGATAGGCGTTCGCCATCCCCGAGAGCCCCACCCGGTCGAGTGCCCGCAGAGCGCTGGCCCGCGTGTCGGCGGCCGGCAGGCCGCGGATCCCGTAGCTGACATTGGCGATGACGCTCAGATGCGGGAACAGCGCGTAGTCCTGAAACATCAGCCCGACGCCCCGCTTGTCCGGCTCGACGAAGCGGCCCGGACCCGCCACCTCGCGCCCGTCGAGAAGCACGCGGCCGGCGCTGGGATGCTCGACGCCGGAAGCGACGCGCAGGAGGGTCGACTTACCGCAGCCCGACTGCCCGAGAAGGCAGACCACCTCCCCCGCCGCAATGTCGAGGGACACGCCAGCGAGCGCCGCGACGGCGCCATAGCGCTGCCAGATGTCCTCGAAGGCGAGTGACACGGGGATGGAGGCTCCGGCGGTGCCCCGCCTGCCCCATCCGCGCCAGCCGCGCTCGATATCGGTCTCGACAGACATATGGACGGCGTCCCCAGAACCCTCGCGGCCCCTCAGGTGCGGTCATTCCTCCGCGGCGTCGCCCCCGTCAAGCGGCGAGAACAGATCGTCGAGCGGATCCTCGTCTCCGCGCAGCGACGGATCGTCGCTCGGCACGGGCACGTCGAGGCCCCTGGGCAGCCGCCCTTCGATAAAGCCCGCGCCCTTGAGCTCGTCCAGGCCCGGCAGGTCGTCGACGCGGTCGAGCCCGAACTGGTCGAGGAAAGCCGCCGTCGTGCCGTAGGTCAGGGGCCGGCCGGGCGTGCGCCGACGGCCGCGAAGCCTGATCCAGCCCGATTCCAGCAGCGTGTCGAGCGTGCCCTTGGAGGTGGCCACGCCCCTGATCTCCTCGATCTCGGCGCGCGTCACCGGCTGGTGGTAGGCGATGATCGCCAGTGTCTCCAGCGCGGCGCGGGTCAGCCGGCGCGGCTCCTCGACGCGCCTGACGAGCAGGTGGCCGATGTCCTCGGCTGTGCGGAAGGCCCATTTGCCGGCGACGCGCACGAGATTGACGCCGCGCGGGGCGTAGGCGGCCTCGAGCGTCGCCAGCACATCGGCAGCGGCGACGCCGGCCGGCAGGAAGCCCTGAACCTCTTCGATGGACACTGGCTCGGAGGAGGCGAACAGCAGCGCCTCGGCGATGCGCACGGCCTCGGACATGGCTGCGACACGCTCATCCCCCCAATCCTCGGGTTTGTCGTGCTCGGTGTCTCGCCGTGCAGCCAGGGCAGCCATGGGCATCCTATCCTCATTCCGCCGCAAGGCGCGGGATCTCGCGACGGCGCAGGTAAAGCGGCGCGAATGGGCGATCCTGCCGGATGTCGACCAGACCCTCGCGCACCATCTCCAGCATCGCCGACAGGGCCGAGGCGCGCACCGTGGCGCGCATCGAGGGCTCGACTGCATAGTCCAAGAGATAGCCGTCCAGCGTCGTCCAGTCGGCTGCCGAGCCTACCAGCTTCTGCAGCGCCTCGCGCGCCTCGACCAGCGACCAGACGAAGCGCTTGTGCAGCGTGACGCGGGCGACCGCGTGCTTCTGCCGTTGGCGCGCATAGGCACTCAGAAGGTCGTAGAGGGTCGCCTCCCAGGCGCCGTCGGCCGACTTCGCCGTCGGCTCCGCCTGCCCGCGCGCGAAGACGTCGCGGCCAAGCTGGGCGCGGCCCGCGAGCAGCTTGGCCGCCTCGCGGATGGCCTCCAGCCGGCGCAGCCTGAGCGCGAGCGCCGTGGCGAGGTCGGCGGCGCTGGGCTCGTCGGCCTTGGGCGGGTCGGGAAGCAGCAGGCGCGACTTGAGGTAGGCCAGCCAGGCAGCCATCACGAGATAGTCGGCGGCGAGCTCGAGCCTGTAGCGCCGGGCGCTCTCGACGAAGGCAAGGTATTGCTCGGCCAGCGCCAGGATCGAGATGCGCGAAAGGTCGACCTTCTGCCGGCGGGCGAGTTCCAGCAGCAGGTCGAGCGGGCCCTCGAAGCCGTCGACGTCCACCACGAGCAGCGGATCGCCGTCCACGGTCTCGGTCGGCATGTCCTCGAATGCCAGCTCCTTCGCCACTGATTCGGCTCTCCCCATCGAAATCGTGCCTTGATCAGCCCGAAGCGGCAAGGATGCGGCGGATATGGTCGTCGACAGCGCCGCGATCCAGCGGTTCGGGCTCGTGGCGGATGCGGCCGAGCGCGGCGCGGGCGCGGCGGCTGGCGGCCCCCGCCAGCGGGCGCGCGGCCTCGGCTACGGGCGCCATCTCCTCCATCACACCGTTGCAGTGAAGCAGCATGTCGCATCCGGCGGCATAGGCGGCGCGGGCGCGATCTCCAAAGCTCCCGGTCAGCGCCTTCATCGACAGATCGTCGGTCATCACCAGCCCGTCATAGCCGAGCTCGCCTCGGATGATCCGGCGGAAGACGGCGCGCGAGGTCGTGGCCGGGTTCGCGCTGTCGATCGCCTCGAACACGACATGCGCCGTCATCGCCAGCGGCATGTCGGCCAGATGGCGGAAGGGCCGGAAATCATGGGCGCGCAGTTCGTCGAGGCTTTCAGCGACGCGCGGAAGCGCGTGGTGGCTGTCCGCCTGCGCGCGGCCGTGGCCCGGCATGTGCTTGATAACCGGCAGGACGCCGCCAGCCAGCAGCCCGTCCGCCACAGCGCGCCCGAGGCGGGCCGCCTCGTCCGGCTCGAGCGCGAAGGCGCGGTCGCCGATCACGTCGTGGGCGCCCTTCACCGGCACGTCGAGCACGGGAGCGCAGTCGACATCGACGCCGACCTCGCGCAAATCATGCGCCATAAGCCGCGCCGAAAGCCGCGCCAGCGCCACCCGGGCCAGGGGATCGTTGAGCTGGCCGAACCAGCGGGCAGGCGGATAGGGCGGCCACTCGGGCGCGCGCATGCGCTGCACGCGGCCGCCTTCCTGATCGATGAGGATCGGCGCGCGCCGGCCGACCGAGGCGCGCAATTCGGCCGTGAGCGCGGCGACCTGCGCCCTGTCCGCGATGTTGCGCTTGAACAGGATGAAGCCCCAGGGCTGCGTCCTGGCGAAGAAGGCTTTCTCCTCGGCGCTGAGCGCAAGGCCCGCGCAGCCGGCGATGAAGGCTTTCGTGGTCATGCCGGCAGCGGGACCGCAAAGCCGCCGCCCGGTCAAGACGGGTCGACGCGAAGACTGGGGATCACACGCGAAAAAGGCCGGGAAGCCCCGGCCCTTCGTGTCGTCCATGCGCCCTACGCGTCAGTTGCGGGCGATGAAGCACTGGCCTCCGGCCGCCTTCAGGGCTTCGCAGCGCTGGACCGCATCCTCGCGGGAGTACGGCCCGACGCGCAGGCGGAACACCGTCTTGCCCTCGCCGACATCGGCGCGGCGGATGACCGGCTGCTCGGAGCCGAGCTGGTCGGCGTAGCGCCGCTGCAAGGCCGCGAAGGTGGCGCGCGCTTCGGATTCGCTGCCCGGGGCGCCAAGCTGGATCATGAAACCCGAACCCGCGGCGGCAGCGGGGGCAGCTGCGGGCGCGGCGGCGGCCTGCGGGGCCGGCCGGACCGCGGCGGGCGCAGAGGCTGCCGGGCCGGCGGCGGCCGTCTGGGTCGGCGCGGCGGCGCGCGGGGCCTCATCCTGCGCCGGAGGACGCGAGCCCGGCGGGCGCGGCGCGCCGACGACAGGCCGCGGGGCCTGTCCGGCCGCGGCCTGTGCCGGCGCGGCAGGATTGGCGGGCGCGGCCGAAGCCGGCGCGGGGGCGCTGGCCGTGGCGGGTGCGGCAGATGCGGCAGGCGCCGCGGCGGCGGGGGAGCCGGGCGGCGGCGCGATGGTGCCATCGGGGCGCACGGCGACCGTGCGCACGCGGCGCGGCTCGCCAAGCGCCGGCGACTGCGCGGCCGAGACCGGAGGCGGCGCCGTCACGGCGGGCGACGGCGATGCCGGGGTCGCCGGAGCGGCGGGCGCTTCGGCGGCGGCGGGCGCGGCCGGCGCGCCGCCAGGGCCCGGCAGGATCACGCGCGGCGCGGCGCGGGCGGCGGCCTGCACGTCGATGGGCTGCTCCTCGCGGTTGACGACGCGGGTATCGGCGGCCCTGGGCTCGGGCGTGCGCTCGAAGATCTGCTTGTTCTGGTTCGGGATCTCGACCCCGCCCGGATTCTGGGGCTGGACCTTGGACGGGCCCGCCTCGGCCTTGATGACGGGTGGCTCGCCGCTGCTGGTGCGCGGCGTTCCCGTGAGCTTCGGCAGGCCGACGACCGCGCCGATTCCCAGCACCGCGACGCCGAGCAGCGCAGAGGCGATGATCAGGCCGCGACGGGGCTGCGGGGTCTCGAAGCCGCGCTGGTCGGCCTCTGGCTCGACCGCAGGCTCTTCGTAGGGCTGGGCCGCGGCCTGGGGCTCGCGCACGCGCTCGTCCTCGCGAAGGCGGCGGTCGAACTCGTCGAGATCGCGGGCATCGAGCGTGAGCTCGCGATCCTCTGGGCGCCCGCCGAGATGGCCAGGCGTCGAAACATGCCCTTCGGCAGGCACGACGCCGCGCAGCTCAGTGCGGAGCAGCTGATCGAATTCGGTGAGCATGTCCCTCGACACGGCCGGCGTCGGCGCGGACGCCTGGGGCTCGACCACGGGGGCGGCGGGCGCCGGGCGGGCCAGCGCGGCGGAGCCCCGCGAGAGATAGGCGAAGGGATCGGAGGCGGGCTGGCGCGCCGCCGCCTCCGGCTGCGGCGAAGCGGGCGCCGCGGGGCGGCGCTGATCGAACATCTTCTTGTACGGGTCGTCCTGGTCGACGATCCGCGCAAGCTCCGCGAGCGGATCGCTGGTCACGGCACGCGGCTGCGAGCCGGCGGCCTGCCGCAGCTGGCGCTCCAGATCGTCGAGGTCGACGGCGAGACGGCTTCTAGTCTGGTCTGACATGTCGACCTTCCCATGCCCGGGCAAGTCGGCGAAATTGCGCCGGACCTGCATCGGTTACGCAGTTGACCCGCGGCGCCGAGGAGTGCGGCCCTCAGCGCATCTCGGCGGGGCTGGACACACCCAGCACGCCCAGCGCGGAGGCGAGAACCGACCTGACCGCATGCACAAGCGCCAGTCTCGCCTGACTCGACTCTGGCTGGTTATGATTAACGAACCGTAATTGAGGCGCATCCTTGCCCTTGTTCCACAGCGCGTGGAAGGCCTGCGCGAGATCGTGCAAATAGAACGCCACGCGATGCGGCTCATGCGCCGCTGCGGCTTGGTCGATCAGGCGCGGATACTGCGCGATGAGCTTGATGAGACCCTGCTCGCTCTCGTCCGACAGGAGCGACAGATCGGCCCGCGCCAGCGCGCCCGCGCCGAGGTCGACGCCGGGGAAGGCCTCGGCCGCCTGCCGGAAGATCGACATGCAGCGGGCATGGGCATACTGCACGTAGAAGACCGGGTTGTCCTTGGATTGCTCCATGACCTTGGCGAGGTCGAACTCCAGCGTCGCGTCGTTCTTCCTGAACAGCATCATGAAGCGCACCGCATCGCGGCCCACCTCGTCGATCACCTCGCGCAGCGTGACGAAATCGCCCGAGCGCTTCGACATCTTCACCGGCTCGCCATTCCGCATCAGCTTGACGAGCTGGCAGAGCTTGACGTCGAGCGCGCCCTCACCGCCCGTCACCGCCTTCACGGCCGCCTGCATGCGCTTGACGTAGCCGCCATGGTCGGCGCCCCAGACGTCGATCATCT